>JALYYT010000232.1 GCA_030946285.1 Gemmatimonadota bacterium | reverse complement strand
GGACAGTCACGTGAGCGGATCGAACGACGCAGCCAAGCTGCGAATGCTGGCGAGCGCGGTGAGGGATCTTGCCGCGGCACCGCGCTGATTCATGTTGTAGCAACACAGTTTTCGTAAAATGCCCGCACGGTGACTATCACCGTGCGGGCATTTTACATTGATGTCCGGTTAACTCTTATGCCTGCTGAGCCGCGCGCTCGTAATGGAGCATCCAGTGGACGCCGAACTGGTCGGTGAACATTCCGAATCGCGCGTTCCACGGAGCGTCGTGCGGCTCCATCACCGCCTTGCCGCCTTTCGAGAGCAGCGGGTAGAGTGTGTTAACTTCGTCATCGGTGTCGCAGTTGAGGCTCAACCAGACGTTGTCACCTGGATTGAACGATGGCATCCCAGGCATCGTATCCGACGCCATCAATATCGTTGATGCGCTCACCAGGCGCGCGTGCATCAAGCGGTTCCTCACTTCTGGGGGCGAGCTGGGATCCATCTCACCAAGCGTCGTCAACTGCAACTCGCCGCCGAGGCAAGTCTGGTAAAAGGTCATCGCTTCGCGGCAGTTTCCGTCGAAGTTGAGATACGGTGTGATTGCTTTCATCGTTTGTTGAGGAAGGGGACGGGTCGGTGCGAGAAAACTTGCGCTCGTCGCTCGGAAATGCCAGAGGCTGGAACGTCGCTGGCGCCGTCCGGCAGGACGATCATTGCCCACACCGCGTGATTCGACAACATTTCCGCCTCGTCCATTCCGGAGTAGCCGTGCTCAAGATGCCGCACGCGAGATTGTTCTCGCTCTTCGTTTCAGCTCTCGCATGCTTTGTCTCGGCTTCCGCGGCAGCACAGAGTCGCCCTGCTCCGAGCGTCACCACTGAGGGAATCTCCCAGAGCCGTCGCCCCACCCCAGGCGCTGTGTACGAGATCCCCGGCTTCACCCGCGCCGTGATGCGTGCGACCCGTACCCGAACGGGCCGACCCGGACCCCAGAACTGGGTGCAGCATGCCCGTTATTTGATCGACGCCAGACTGGATCCCGCTACCAACACCGTGACCGGGTCGGAACGCGTCACGTACCTCAACAACTCGCCAGACACTCTACCGCAGGTGCTCATTCACCTGTATCAGAATGCCTTCCGTCCAGGAAGCCCGCGACGCGACGAGGTCGTTACCACCGACGGCGTGACGTTGACGCGAGTCGCGGTGAACGGCACCCCACTCGCTGAAGAGCAGCTCCAGGAACGGCGCGGTCGGCTGCCGCGTGGCGCCGTGGTGCAGGTCGGTCACGTTGTGAACGCCACCGTTCTGCGACTCACGCTGCCGACGCCACTTGTTCCGCACGATAGCGTCACACTCGAATTCGCGTGGTCCTACGTCCCGCCTCTCACCCCGTCAGACGGCCGCCAGGGACGCGAAGATCACCTGTACTTCGCGGGGTACTGGTACCCGCAGGTTGCGGTGTATGACGACGTGAACGGATGGGTCGCAGATCCATACCTGCTCGAAGCGGAGTTCTACATGGATCCCGCCGACTACGATGTACGTGTCACGGTTCCACGCGGCTGGGTCGTCGGCGCAACCGGCACGCTGCAGAACGCGATGTCGATCCTGAACCCGGCCGCACGCGCGAGGCTCGCTCAGGCGCGTCACGCTCGCAATGTCGTGACGATCAGCGACCCGGATCAGCCGGCCGCTGCATTCGTGACGACGCCACTAAATGCGTCGCCTACGGTTACATGGCACTTCATCGCGCCCAACGTGCGTGACTTCGCCTGGGGAACGAGTGATCGTTACATCTGGGATGCGACCAACGCCGTCCTGAGGAACGAACGCGGCTCAGCCGACACCGTCGACATCTACAGCTTCTATCGCCGCCATGCACCGGCTGCCGCGTGGGCCGCGGGCGGTGCGCGCTTCACACGTGACGCCATCGAGCAGCTGTCGACGTATCTGTGGAAATATCCGTGGCCATCGATGACGTCCATGGAAGGAGTGCTGACAAGCGGAGGGATGGAGTATCCACGGCTCACTCTGATGCAGCCATGGGCCGATACGCTCTCGCTTGCTGGAGACCTGATGCACGAGACCGGACACATGTGGTTTCCGATGCAGGTGGGCTCAAGCGAAACGCGCTACCCGTGGATGGACGAGGGCCTCACGCAGTTTGATGAAGCGCAGGGAATGCGCATGCTGTACGGCGAGCCACGCCTGGGCGGCCGCCCAGGCGATTCGGAACCGGG
>JALYYT010000220.1 GCA_030946285.1 Gemmatimonadota bacterium | reverse complement strand
CATGGAACGCGCTCGAGCGAGGCATTGCCAAGGCGCAGGATGGCCGGGACGGCAAGGACGGCGCTCCCTGATGTACGCTATCGCAATAATTCGTTATCGCAGACCGCTGGACGACGTGCTCAGCGTTCTCGACGCGCACCGCGCGTATCTGAAGACACTGTACGACGCGGGAACACTGCTCGTGTCCGGGCCGCTGGATCCCCGTAGCGGCGGAGCGTTGCTTCTGCGCGTGCCCGACGACTCGGTCTGGCCCACGCTCGATTCGATACGCGACAACGATCCCTACGTGAAGAACGGAATGGCTCAGTACGAGTTGCTTCCGTGGGCTCCGTCGACGGGGCTGGAGAAACTGGACAGTCTTTAGCAGGAACCGGGCTTCAGCCCCCGGACGCTTCCTCTTCCAGATCGCCGTCGTCAATGGTCAGGCGGTGCGTTGCGAATGCCGCGTCGGTAGCCTGATGCGTCACGTGAAGCATAGTGAAACGACGTTCCGTCTGCAGAGCGGCGAGCTCGCGGAGAACCGCGGCTCGCCGTGTGTCATCGAGCGCCGAGAGTGGTTCATCGAGCAGTAGAACGGGGGCGCACGGAGCGAGAGCGCGACACAGCGCAACGATCTGACGTTCCCCGCCACTGAGCGACGAGATCGAGCGCTCCATAAGACGAGTGATGCCGAAGCGCGACGCGAGATCGGCAACATCGCGTCCGTCTCTGACGCCGTAGCGCATGTTGTCGCGTACATCGAGATGGGGAAAGAGGAATCCGTGCTGGGGCACGAAACCGATTCCCCGCTCCTCCGCCGGCTTCGTCGTGACATTCTCCCCGCTGATCCGGATCTCTCCCGATCCTGGCGCGATCGCACCCGCCATCACTTCCAGAAGGGTTGTCTTGCCCGACGCGGTCGGCCCTGTGAGCACCGCGTGACCGCCGGGCGGTATCGTGAAGGTAACGTCACGCAGCTTGAAATTTCCCGCACGCGTGTTGATCGCGATGCACTCGATCACGACACCGCCTCGCCACCGCGCTCGTAGCGGAGCGCCCTCAGAGCGATGAGCGGAACGAGAGACACGAGGACCAGCGTCGCGGAAATCGGAAGCGCGTCACGCAGTCCCCCCGTAGTGAATCGGTCGTAGCTCAGCACGCTCACTACTTTCGGATTGTACGCCACCACTACCACGGCACCAAACTCGCTCACCGCTCTCGCCCAGGTCACTATCGCCGCTGAGGCGAGTCCACGTCGCGCGAGCGGAAGGGTCACCCTCCGGAATGCCGACCAGTGTGTGTCGCCCAGCGTTCTCGCGACGAACTCGTACCGCCGGTCCACACGCGCGAATGCCTCACGCGCTGCACTGACGAACAGCGGCGCCGACACGAAAAGCATCGCGGCGATAATTCCCGCCGGCGTTCCGACCACTCTCAAGCCGAGCGCGATGAGTGACGCGCCGAACGACGTGTTGCGACTCACGAGCAGCAGGATCGCGATACCGGCCACCGGATGCGGAATGAGCAACGGCAGATCCACTATCGCCGCAACGATCGTGCGGCCACGGAAGTTTCGCCGGGCCAGAGTGTACGCGACGGGAATTCCGCAGATCGCAGCGATCACTGTTGCAGCGGTAGCTGTAGCGAAAGTCGTTCCGAGCGCGGTCAGTGTTTCAGTATCCTGGAGGGCGGTGGTGATTCCTGCAGCACCCAGAATCGCGAGCAGCACGATCGGAACCGCGAGAAAAAGCAGCAGCGCGGCGCCGAGCATGAACGCGGAGACGTTGGCGACTGATGCGGTGAGCTGCCCGGCGCGCACGCTCCGTCCTATGGCTTCTGCGGCGCCGGAATCTGCGTCTGGGTCTGGGGTACGCTCGTCTGAGGCAGTGCGGCCTGCGGCTGCGGGGAACCCGGAATCGTCGGTGTCAACGGACTTGATGAGGGTGCTGGCTGACCGGCTGGAGTGGTCAGCGGCAAAGTGAGTACCGGCGGTGTCGAGCGCTGGAGTATTGGCGATTCGATCACCACCTTGCCTCCCAGGTACCCGGTGTAGCTTATGGCCCCTACGGACACGATTGCCGCGAGGCCGACCAGCACCCTGAATCCCTTGGCCGGAGATGTGGCCCCCGGAGTTCTGACGAGTGTGATCAGCGCAATCAGGGCGAGCACACCAGTCACCAGCACGATCCAGAGTGTAATGTCTGCCGCCGCCGAGTGGGTATCGATCGCTCCGGGCGCTATGTACCAGGCCTTTCCGACCGCGTGCTCCGCCTGCTCGCCGGTGAACGATGCCGGATACATCGTCAATCCAGCGAGCGTGAGCGTAACGAGCGCGTACGTCCATGTACCGCGGCGCTCGTGTATTGACGCGAGCAGGACTGCCAGCGCCCCGACAACCGTCAGGACTATCGAAAAGTGATTGACGATCGCGTGCAGTGAAGGCCAGCCCATTGTATCCGTCCGCATGGAAAAGTTGTCATAGCCCCGTCATGGACTGGGCGATCCTGCAAAATTGCAGGCTGGTAGTATCACTTGGCAAACCCCGAGCCCCGGCATGCAGCGGAGGTTCTTCATCGAAGGCCGGAGGGTATATTTGGCGCCAATGACCCAGAACGCCATCGAAGTCTCGAGCGTGAGCAAGCGATACGCCGATCACGTGGCGGTGCGTGATTTGTCGCTTTCCGTTCCCGAGGGAGCGGTTTATGGTCTGCTCGGCACCAACGGCGCCGGCAAGACGACGACGATACGGATGATTCTCAACATCATCGAACCGGATTCCGGAACGATCAGCGTGCTCGGAAAGCCTTCGACGTTTCCGGGCCTCAGCGACCGGATCGGCTACCTCCCCGAAGAGCGTGGGCTGTACCGCAAGATGAAGGTGCGCGACGTTCTCCGGTTCCTGGCCGCACTCAAGGGAGTTCCCGCTCACGACGCGAACCAGCGCATTGATCGCTGGCTCGACCGGCTGTCGCTTCGTACCGACGAGCGCGACTGGGGCTCGGCGAAGATCGAGGAGCTGTCGCGCGGAATGCAGCAGAAGGCGCAGTTCATTGGTGCACTGGTGCACGATCCCGATCTCATGATTCTGGACGAGCCGTTCAGCGGCCTCGACCCGGTCAACGCGCAGGCGCTCAAGGATTCCGTCATGGACCTCCGGCGGCGCGGCAAGACCGTGATCTTCAGTACGCACATCATTGAGAATGCCGAATCGATGTGCGATTCCGTCTGCATCATCGCCCACGGCGACAAGATCCTGGACGGGACGGTTGCGGAAGTGAAGACGAAGTTCGGCGGGCCGCCCATCGAGAAGACGGTGATGGTTCAGCCGTCGCTCTACGACATCTTCCTGGAGCGGGTCGGGGCAACGGGCGTGGAGCCGGGAATGCACGGACATGGCTGACAGCAAATCGAAACTCTGGGCGATCATCCGCCGCGAATACATAGAGCGCGTTCGCACTCGATGGTTCATGATCGCGACCCTGTTTGCGCCGATCCTTTTCGCCGGCATCACCTTCCTTCCGCTGCTGGTGATCAACAACGACGCGAAATCGGTGAAGCCTCGTCTCGTGATTCTCGACGCAACGCGTCAGGGTCTGGGTGACCTCGTCGCGCGTTCCATGGCTGTGCTCCGGAGTACAGGCGACGATGCGTCGACCGTGGACGTGCAGACAGTGAATCCGGATTCGATTGCCCAGGCAGCCGGAAGCGCAACACGTGACGTTGCGATGCGGCTTGCAAACGGATACATCGTTCTCGACTCGGCGACGCTCGGCGGGGGCGCAGTGACGTACGCCGGCAGACAGGCTGATTCGAGAAGCGAGAGAGTCACGATAGCCAATGCCGTGCGGTCCGGACTCGTCGCCCTGCGGCTCCACCAGAATGCTGTCAGCGGTGCTGTGATAGACAGCGCCATGATGACACCAGTGCCGGCCGTTCGCGCGAAGTCGATCAACGACAGGGGCGTGGACGCCGCCACGCCGGCGAAGGCGATAATCGCCACCATCGTCGCATTCTTCCTTTACATGTCCATCCTGCTATACGGGCAGAACATGTTGAGCGGAGTGATCGAGGAGAAGATGTCGCGCGTTTCGGAAATCGTGATCTCGAGCGTGAAACCGGAGACGCTGCTGGCGGGCAAGGTGATCGGCGTGACCGCGGTGGGCCTGACGCAGACACTGGTGTGGGTGCTCGGCGCGACGGTGATGCTCTCCGCGCGATCGCTCGTATTCGGCGCGCCGGCTGTCGCGAAAGCGCAGGCAGCGGGAACGGGTGGCAGCTTCGGCATGACCGACATGATGTCCGCGGTTGTCGCAACTCCATGGAGCTGGGTGTTCCTGGTGCTTCTTTTCTTCCTGCTGGGCCTTCTGTTCTATGGCTCGCTGTACGCCGCCGTTGGAGCAACGGTCGGAACGGAACAGGATGCGCGGCAGGCTGCGTTCCCGGTCGTGATGCTGCTCGTGGTGACCGCCGTGCTGATTTCTCCGACGATGCAGAATCCCAACAGCACACTCGCCATAACGATGTCGCTTCTGCCGTTCTCGTCGCCGATAATCATGCCGATGCGAATGGCGATCACCGACGTACCGTTCACGGAAGCTGCGGCGAGTCTCGCCATACTCATCGCGGGCTGTCTGGGTGCGATCTGGCTGGCCGGCCGGATCTATCGCGTCGGCTTGCTGATGTACGGGAAGCGGCCGACACTGTCGGAGCTGAGGAGATGGATCGTCGCGTCGTAACAACGCCGTACAATTCCGACCCTTCAGGCGTTGTGCGCGACCTCTGCAGCAACCAGTATCTGCGCAGCCACCGCCAGGCTCAGTGATTTGGAATCCCGTCCGATCACCTTGATCGTGGATGTGTCGGCTTCCGCATCACGCTCCTCGACAACGACGATTGCTCCCGGCCGAAGTCCCCGCTGTTCCACGAACTGGAGAAATCCGATGTCCTGGTTCAATACACGCGTGACGCGGTGACGAAGCCCCGTGCGGCAATCGGCGAGGCTCATGAAGGCAGCTTCGTGGAGCTTTCCCTTGGACGTCGGGATCGGATCGCCATGCGGGTCCACGGTAGGATGACCGAGCAGCAGGTCGATCTTTTCCAGCACCCGGTCCGAGATGGCGTGCTCGAGCCGGTCGGCTTCCTCGTGCACCACGGACCAGTCGAGTCCGAGTACCTCGACCAGTAACAATTCCACGAGCCTGTGCCGGCGCAGCACGTGCAGCGCGAGCCGCTCTCCCTTGCCGGACAGCCGAACTCCCGCCCGCGATTCGTAGTGAACCAGGCCAGCGTCCGCGAGCGTCTTCATCATCGCGGTCGCAGTACCCGGGACAACGCCCATGGCTGCAGCGAGGCGTCCAACGGGAAGCGCACCCATCTCGCCGCTCGCCTGGTGCATCGCGTACAACGTCTTCAGATAATCCTCTACGGTGCTGCTGGCCAAATGCACTCCAGGCGTCGTAATCCCGCGGCGCCCGCCAAGGGACACCATTGACTCCAATCAAGACTGGACTATACTTGATTTTGAGTACTCAAAATATACTATTTGGCATTCCAAAGGCCACGGAGCGCCGAATCGCACCATGATGGACACCGTCAGGCGGCGTGAATATCGCCCCGCGGCGCACGAGGCGAGGCTCTGATTTTCCTCGTCAGGATGTGTCCGCTTCCTTGGAAACCTTCGCCCGCAACATGAGCCCGGAAATTCTCGCACGCGAACCTGATGCACCCGATGCACCTGAGGAAGACGATGTCTTCGCTCCGTCGGACGCAGGTCGGCTGTCGCTGGAGGACATGCACAGCTCGGTACCATTGCCGGACGCCAGCGCCGGTTTCTGGAGACAGTGGCGCGCGTTCGCAGGACCTGCGCTGCTCATCAGCGTCGGGTACATGGATCCGGGCAACTGGGGCACCGATCTCCAGGGCGGGGCCCAGTACAGGTACGCCTTGCTGTGGGTGGTCGCCATGGCCAGTCTCATGGCGATCTTCATGCAGGTTCTGGCTGCCCGTCTCGGAC
>JALYYT010000218.1 GCA_030946285.1 Gemmatimonadota bacterium | reverse complement strand
CCGCGCCATGGTCGCGGTACCGGGTACTCTCGCCGGCACGCACCGGTCGGTTCTACGACCTGTGCTCGCTCCTGGTTCGGAGCATGCCTCGAGTCGGCGGGGATGCATCCGCGCCCACACGTGGGGGCTCGGGGCGCGTCAGTGAGCCAAGTGCGAGGAGGGGGACTCGAACCCCCACGGTGTTAACCGCCAGCTCCTAAGGCTGGTGCGTCTACCAATTTCGCCATCCTCGCGACGACGCCAGACAAGATAAGCGGCCGGAACGCGAATACGCATCCCGACCGCTCATACTGCATCCCGCTATACCGGTGCTACTGTCCGAGCCTGATGTTGACGACGCTGCTGACAGCACCGCCGCGACCATCGGGCTGGGCGACGTTCAGGCTGACGTAGTCGCCGGCTTTCATACCGGCGAGCACGCCCTGCAGGTCCGCGACGGAATTGATCGTTCTGCGAGGCGTCGGAAAGAGAACATCGGTGATCACCATTCCGGGAGCGAGCTTGCCGGCGCCATATGAAGGCCCGAGGCTCACCACGTCTGTGACGAGCACACCGTGATTCGGGAAACCGCGTGGACGCTGATCCGGCGGTGGCAGCGGCGCGAGCGTCGCACCGAGCTTGGTGCCTGGCACGCCCTTCGTCACGGAAGGGCTCGCCATCGCGGTCGTCGTCGTTGAGTCAGTCGGACGTGGTGCAAGCCTGACGTCAGCCGACATTTCCTTGCCGTAGCGCACGAACTGAAGATGCACGACGTCACCAGGCGCGTGATTTCGCACTACGCGCTGCAGTGAACTGACGCGATCCACCGTCTGTCCGTCCGCGCCTGTGATCACGTCTCCTTCCTGAAGCCCAGCCTTGCGTGCCGGATTGTCCGGTGTGTCCGGATTGAATCCCTGCACCAGAACACCATATACATGATTCAGCTTCGCGACTGCTGCGGCGTCCGCATCAACTTCCGTGATCGCCACGCCAAGCACGCCAAAGCGGACATGACCGTGCGCGATTATGTCGTCCATGACCTTCTTGGCCAGCGTGATCGGAACCGCGAAGCCGTAGCCCGCGTAATACCCGGTCTCGCTCGCTATCGCGTTGTTGATGCCGATGACTTCTCCGCGCGTGTTGACCATCGGTCCGCCGGAGTTGCCTGGATTGATCGCCGCGTCGGTCTGGATGAGGTCGGAGATCGCGTATCGGTCGTTGCCCAGAAGACCCGGGAGTGAGCGGTTCTTGGCGCTGACGATACCAGCAGTGACTGTGAAGTCGAGAACGCCAAGGGGATTGCCGATGGCTAGAACCCAGTCGCCCACGCGCGCCTTGGTGTCGTCGCCGAGCGGGATGGTGGGGAGATTGCTGCCATCGATCTTGAGAACTGCGACGTCGGTAGTTGGATCGTTGCCCACCACCTTGGCCGCGAACACTCGGCCGTCAAGCAGCTTGACGTTGATTCGGTCCGCGACCGTCGTGTGGTCCATTCCCGTCACGACATGGTTGTTCGTCAGGATGTAGCCGTCCTTGGTGACGATGAACCCCGAGCCGCTCGCCTCCTGCACCGACGGCCGTTGCGGCTGTCCGAAATCGAAGTACTGCTCCATCCCTGGCGGCAGCACGCCCGGCGGGATCTGCTGACGTGCACGAGCTGGCGCCGCGCGAGTCTTGGTGTCCACCTGGATGGAGACGACCGCCGGCGTCGCGCGATCAGCGATCGCGGAGAAACCTTCCGAGGGGGCGATGTTGCCAGCGCCCGCAATGCTGGACGACCGATCCTGGGCGAACCCGAGTCGCGTCCATTCCTTGCCGGAAGCGAGGAGGACGCCGCCAACGAATGCTATCGCGACCGCTGTCGTCCAGCGGGCGCGCGTGGATATAGAAGGCATGTGTCGAATGAAGGTGATTGTGAATCCGTTGATGGGACAGGCGTGACCCGTCCATGGATGTTAAACACCAGAGGCGGCTGGTGGTTCTATGTGTCCCCATGGAATCCGCTGCATTTGCTGTTCCGTGGAGGGCGATGATCCCGCAGTGCTTCCGTAATTCGCGCGAAGGCGGGACTCCCCGCTGAATGGTACGCAATTCAGGAGATCGCCGCTTCGCGTGGATGATGTGTTCGCAGCGAAAAAGGGGGATGGACGCTTTACGCGTCCATCCCCCTTTTTCGAGATCAAGTGCTTACTTCTTGTTCTCGTCCACGATCTCGTAGTCGGCTTCGACCACGTTGTCGTCCGCCGGCTTCTCCGCTTCCGGAGTTGCCGCTGGGTCGCCAGGCTGCGCGGTCTGGTTCTGTGCCTGATAGAACGCCTGTCCAGCCTCGCTGTACAGCTTGCTCAGCTCTTCGGACGCCGCGTTGATCGCGCTCACGTCGTCGCCGCGGAGCGCGGTCCGCGCCTTCTCGACACCTTCCTCGAGCCGCTTGCGCATGTCGTCGCCGAGCTTGTCGCCCCATTCCTTGGAGTTCTTCTCGACTTCGTATGCGAGTGAATCGAGCCGATTGCGAGCGTCGATCTGCTCGCGGCGCGATTTGTCCTCGCTCGCGTTCTTTTCCGCGTCCTTGACCATGCGATCGATCTCGGACTCGCTGAGGCCGCTGGAGGCCTCGATGCGGATCTTCTGCTCCTTGGCGGTCGCCTTGTCCTTGGCGGTGACGTTCAGGATGCCGTTCGCGTCGATGTCGAATGTCACCTCGACCTGAGGTACTCCGCGTGGTGCGGGTGGAATTCCGGTGAGCTGGAACTTGCCGATCGTCTTGTTGTAGACGGCCAGCTCGCGCTCGCCCTGCAGCACATGAATCTCGACCGTCGACTGATTGTCGTCAGCGGTGGAGAACGTCTCCGACTTCTTGGTCGGAATGGTCGTGTTCCGCGGAATTAGAACCGTCATCACTCCACCCAGTGTCTCGATACCGAGCGAGAGCGGTGTGACGTCGAGCAGCAGAACATCCTTCTGCTCACCTGTGAGCACGGCGCCCTGCACGGCAGCACCGATCGCGACGACCTCGTCCGGGTTGACGCCCTTGTTCGGCTCCTTGCCGAAGAACTTCTTGACCTCATCCTGGATTTTCGGAATACGCGTCGAACCACCGACGAGAAGGATCTCGTCGATCTCGTTCGGCTGGATTCCGGCGTCCTTGAGTGC
This sequence comes from Gemmatimonadota bacterium, assembly GCA_030946285.1. GTDB lineage: Bacteria > Gemmatimonadota > Gemmatimonadetes > Gemmatimonadales > Gemmatimonadaceae > Fen-1247. Next base: position 438 of record JALYYT010000218.1, on the reverse strand, counting down.
CTGCTGCATGGGCGGGATGACGCGCTTGATGAGATCGTCCACGAGCTGCTCGAACTTGGCGCGAGTGAGCGAGTAGTTGAGATGCTTCGGTCCGGTCTGGTCAGCGGTGATGAAGGGAAGATTGATGTCCGTGGACTGCGTCGTGGAAAGCTCCATCTTCGCCTTTTCCGCCGCTTCCTTCAGCCGCTGCAGGGCCATGGGATCCTTTGAGAGATCAATGGCCTGATCGCGCTTGAACTCGGTCACGAGCCAGTCAATGACACGCTGGTCGAAGTCGTCGCCACCGAGATGAGTATCGCCGTTCGTGGACTTCACCTCGAACTGGCGCGAGCCCTCGACATCGTAGAGCTCGAGCACGGAGATGTCGTAGGTACCTCCGCCGAGGTCGAATACTGCCACCTTCTCGTCCTTCTTCTTGTCGAGGCCGTATGCGAGAGC
>JALYYT010000216.1 GCA_030946285.1 Gemmatimonadota bacterium | reverse complement strand
TTCCTTGTGTCGTGGCGTTTGCGTTGACGCTGCTAGTGCGAGGCGATGAACGGAGCGACGATGTCGAGGACCTTCGGCTTCGTGAGAGGCTCGTCGAAAGCTTCCGACATGCTCTGGCCACTTGCGGGCTGGGCGAGAATGAAGTGGAAGATGTTCGCCTCACCCGCGTACACACCTTGCGCCTGCGGCGGCAGCGTGCCCCTGCTGTTGCCGTTGATCCATGGCTCGACGCCACGAATGCGCCGAACTTCCGCGGCGTGCCGCGCTTCCACCGAGTGAATCTTGAGCGCGGTCTCGAGTATGTCCGGGCTGCCCATCAGGTTTGCAGCCTGCCCCTTGTACGCGCGCACGCCGGTATCCTCGAACGCCTGCGATAATGCGGCAAACGTCTGGAAATTCGAGAAGACATCTGCGAATGGTCCGCGCATGCTTCCGCCGCCGGCTGTAAAGTCGAACTTTGGTTTCGCCACCTGTCGTCCGCCGAGCACGCTCTGCAGGAGGGCTACGTGTGCGACCTCATGCTTGCGAATCTGATCGAAGACCGGCATCACGGCGGCCGGGATGAGTCCGCTGGTGCCTACCCCCGTGACGTAGAATTCCGACTCCAGATATTCAAGCGTCAGCGCAAAGTTGAGAACGTCCACCACGACGCCGGGGAGCGAAGATCCCTGTCCGAACAGGTCGCTCGCAACAACTGCTGTAGCAATTGCGGCGGAGCCCATCGCGAGACCGAACTTCACGCCTGAGCCTGCTGGAGCTCCAGCAAGAATAGCCTCATGGCGTTCAGCCATGCGCCCTGCCAGTTCGGAATCTACGGCGTCCATCAGCCGCTTCGGTGAGTAATTGTCCATGACGTCTCCTAGAGACCGGCGACGCGAACTGGCGTCTTGAAGAAGGGTTGAACGGCGGCGAGAACCTGGTCAGGCGGAAGGGCGCGATCGAGACCATTTGCGTCAACCACATCATCACCAGCGAAGGCGCGACTGTTCGGGTCAATCAGCTCGCGTATCGTCGCCGCATGACGCGCCTCGACAGATACGATCTCGCCAGCGATCGTCAGAAACTCGGCGAGGCGCAACCTCTTGCCGGCACCGTTGTATGCTGCCACGCCGGTGTCTTCGAAGGTTCGCGCAGCAGCCAGAACCGCGTCGCGGCTCGTGAAGTCGATCGAACTCCAGTTGAACTCCGGCAGCTTGACGCGAAGTACGCCGAGGGCGCGCTTGAAGAAGCGGCGATGTTGTACCTCGTGAGCGCCAATGTCGCGAAAAATGTCGAACTCGCCCGGCTTGAAGTCACGCGGGGGCGAGGACACCACCTTCTGGTAGAATCCAGCCTCAAGCGCCTCGAGGGTGTATGCATAGTTGAGAACGCCAAAATCGTCGCCGAAATCGAGCTTCTGGCGACCCAGCGCTCCCACGACATGACAGCCGGATAGCAGTCCTGGAAGGCTCAGCGCGGCTGTGCCTATGGCGGCCGTCCTTAGAAATTGTCGGCGGGTGGGGCCGGCTCCAAGCGCCCCGGTAAGCCCAGCGTCAGACAGCGCCACGGGTACTCCTCCAATCGGTTACGGGATTCAAACCAGCACTACGCGCGATTATCACGTACGGATTCAGTCACAGGGGATTTTTGTGTTTTTTTTGAAACCGATATACGCATCAGAGCATCATTAAAGTACGCTCTGCGACATAATTCTGATGCAGACAATGCACTTCACGTGCCCCGCCAAGCCACTCGGCACGAGTGAGCAGTAAAGCATTGCGTCGAGGCGCGAGTTGGACCCAGCCTTGCTACTGAAGCGAGTAACACCAACAGAATTTTCCGGAGATGGTTAAAAATGGCATTGCCGCGAACTCAGCAGCACTTGGGCGACAGGCCGACGCGCGAGGTCATCGACACGGACAGACGTTCATGGGTGCTGGGTGAAGTACCTTCAGTAGGTCTGGACGGAATCGTACAGAACGCTCTGGTCGCAGAGGATGGCGACCTGATACGCCGCTTCAAGAACTTTCCCGAGAACTGGGCGGAGCTTTCGGACCAGGCGTTGATCAGTCTCGTGCACGCGTGCCCGAGGCCAGCCGGCGCCAGTAGCAGGGACACGGAAAGCCAGGAATCTGCCTCAACCGACTGCAGGAAGGGGCGGTAGAGAAAGCGATCGCAGCCGAGATTGTGCGTGTGTGGGAATTGCAACAAGGGAACGCGGCGCAGCCGCGTTCCCTTGATTGTTCTGCCGCGTACTACTCGGTCTAGGCGGCGTGCTTCATCTGCCGCATCGCATCACGATTAGCGACCGCGCCGCGGCGCTGCTGCTCGACCATCGTGCGGACATCGGCAGGAAGATCCTTCTTCAGTGCGTCGTCATACGTGTTCACAGCGTGATCCTCACCGCGCTCGCATTCGGCGAGAACCGCTTCGTCGCTCTTTCCGGTAACGGCTGCCTTCAGATCGATCCAGCCACGGTGCACTGCTCCCGCTGCTGATCCGCTCTTTTCAGGATCGCCGCCGAGCTTGCGTACAGCGGCGGCAAGCTGCGTACTCGCCTGCTCGATCTCGGTCGCGCGGGAGGTAAACATGGATTTTGCCCGCGCATCCTTTACGGAATCTGCTGCGGTGCGAAAGCCCTTCACGCCGTCCTTGCAGGTTTCGATCAGATCGTTCAGTACAGAAATGGTTTCGTCGTTTGATGTCATGGGTCCGTCTCCAGCTGAGGTTGCTCGCGCACCGAATTTTTCGCGTCACGAGAATTTTGCCCCACGCAAAGGCAGTTACCATGCCCGTATGCAAAAAAGCGACGAGCCATCGTTTGTGTAATACGCGTACCGATCCTGTGGCTGAAAGCGTTACGTCGCGCAACATCGGAGAGCGAGTGATTGACCTCAGACCGTGAGCGCAGCCTGTCCCAGGCTGATTCCGCCATCGTTGGGAGGTACAGTCAGATTGGTCCAGACCGTGACAGGCGACCGCGCAAGTTCTGTGAGCACATCGGAGAGTAGGAGCTCATTCTGGAAAACGCCGCCGGAGAGCGCCGCAGTTCGCACTTCATGCTCCTCAGCCAGCTGAGTAACCGCGTCGGCGATTCCGCATGCCAGTCCGCGATGGAATGCGCGCGCGAGGTCACACGGTGCGCGTCCCTCAAGTCGCCCTTTTACAATGGCGGTCATCGCGGCGCGATAGTCGAGCTCGTAATCCTGGAATGGAAACGACAGTGCATCGTTAGAGCCGCCAGTTCCGGCGAGTTGCTCGAGCCAGATCGCAGCCTGGCCCTCGTAAGTCGTCTCGCGCGTGAATCCAAGCAAGGCGGCGGCCGTGTCGAAAAGTCTGCCTGCGGATGTCGTGCCGAAGCATCTCACCTTCTTCGCGACGAGTTCGCGCGCACCGCGAAACCGTTCGGGGAAGAGGAATGGTGGTTCACTGAGCGCGTCAAGCGCATCCGGGTCCAGATCGGTCAGGAATCCCGCCGCTGCCTGCACCGGATATCGCGCAGCGGCGTCGCCACCTGGGAGGAGGGCACTCCTCAGATGGGCCGCGCGCTCCAGTCCCCGCCTTACACTGCCGACGAAGAACTCGCCACCCCAGATCGTTCCGTCATCGCCGTAGCCAGTGCCGTCGAACGCGACGCCGATGACGCGCTCATCGAACTCTTCCCGTTCGGCCAGCACGCTGGCAACATGGGCACGATGATGCTGCACTCCGTGCCTGCTGGCGCAGTCGAGCTCCCCCGCGTAACGCGACGACACGTACTCCGGATGCATGTCATGTACGATGCGGAGTTCCGAAATATCGACAGCGTACATCTCCATGAGATCCGCGATCGTATCGTGAAACGACGCTCGCGCGCTCAACTGGTCCAGATCACCGATGTGCTGACTCATCACGGCCTGTCCGGCAATGACCAGCGTGACGCTATTCTTGAGGTCCGCGCCGAGGGCCAGCGTGGGGTGTGGAAGAGTAATCCGGGCAACGACGGACGGAGCATATCCGCGTGACCGCCGGAGAGTCATCGTGCCTGCAATCCCCGCTCGCACGACGGAGTCGTCCACGCGACGAGCGACAGGTCGCTCGCCGACCATGAACGCATCCGCGATTCCAGACAGTCGGTCCATGACGTCCTCGTCGCGATACACGATCGGCTCACTCGATCGATTGGCGCTCGTCATCACGAGGCGCGCCGGAGCACCGTTCGTGAACAGCAGGTGATGAAGCGGCGTATACGGAAGCATCACTCCCAGATCCGCCGTATCTGGCGCGACGCCGTCAAGCTGGATACGACCGACGGCGACCACGATCGGATGCGCGGGCGATTTGAGAAGGATCGCCGCTTCATTTGACAGGTCGATCGTTTCGCGGGCAACGCCGAGATCCCGCACCATCACCGCAAACGCGCGCTCCTTGCGAAACTTGCGCTCCCGCAGTGCAGCCAACGCAATGGTGTTGGCCGCGTCGCAAGCAAGATGGTAGCCGCCTATTCCCTTGATTGCCACGATGCGGCCAGCAGCAAGCATGTCCGCGCACCGATTGATTGCATCGGTTCCGCGTGCCAGCTCGCGCCATGCAGCGTCCCGCAGGGCGTACCGCGGTCCGCACGCGGGGCACGCGTTCGGTTGCGCATGAAAGCGGCGGTTCGTGGGGTCGGAGTACTCCGCTGCGCACTCGATGCACATCGGCCACGCCGCCATCGTTGTGTTGGGTCGATCGTACGGCAGCGACCGCACTATGGAATAGCGCGGTCCGCAGTTGGTGCAGTTGATGTACTCGTAGCCGTGCCGACGATCGGATTCGTTCGACAGTTCAGCGAGACACTCCCGGCAGACAGGAAGGTCCGGCGATATGCCGGCCGTCGGGACCGCACCCTTCTCGCTCGCCGCGATGCGAAAGTCGTCGTAGCCAGCGGGAGAAGTGTCCATGGTATGAACATTCTCGACCCTGGCGGCAGGCGGAGCGTCATTCGTCAGCGCGCGATGCAACGCCAATAGAGAGTCGGCGTTCCCTTCGGCGTGTATACGCACGCCCGCCACGTCATTCAACACCCAGCCGGTGATTCCGTGCGAATTTGCCACGCGAAAGACAAACGGCCGAAAGCCGACTCCCTGGACGATACCGGTGACGCGAATCAGTTCCGCGCGAACGGCGTCCGGCCCGCTCATGGGGGTGCTACAATACAACCACGGCCCTGGCAGCCGATCTGCGTGACCTTTCCCCCTACGACAAGTACGGGGATCGTGCGCTGGCCGCCCGTGAGCTCGATCATGCGACGAAAAGCATCAGGGTCGTTCTCCACGTCGTACTCGACGAAGTCACGATCCTCCCACAGCAGCTGCTCGCGCAGCTCGGCGGTGTACTGGCATCCGCTTCCGCCAAACAGCTCAACGTCACTCATGCAGAAGAACCTGCACCATGTCGCACATCACGTGATAGACTGTGGCCTGAACTTCCTGAATCCGCGGAATGTAGTCACTCGTAACGACGATCGGATAGTCCGCCAGTTGACGTCTCACGATCTCGCCACCATCGTATCCAAGCACCGCGACAGTCGGCATTTTCCGCTTGCGCGCCTCGCCTAGAGCAGCGATGATGTTGGCCGATCCACCGCTCGTGGAGAGAGCGATCACGACATCGCTTGGAGCTGCCTGCGCGATGAGCTGCCGAAGGAAAATCGCCTCCGTGCCGATGTCGTTTGCGATCGCGCTCATGTTGGCCGGTTCCATGGAGAGCGACACCGCCGGTACGGCGCTGTACCCTTTTGGCGGCGCTACACAATCGAGGGCCCAGTCATTGGCATCCGTTGCGGAGCCACCATTGCCGAGGAATATGAGCTTGCCACCACCACGCACCGCGTCAGCGATGGCTCGCGTTGCGGCAGCGATGCTGTCCGACTGGCTGGCGGCAACCTGCTGCCGGAGTCGGACTACATCTCCTGCCTTCATGCGAATCGAGTTCGCAACACTCTCGAGCACCGAGCTTGTGTCCTGCTTCTGCTGGCCCAGAAAGGGGTAGAGAAAGCCGGCACTTCCCACATCGTGTCCCTGCTCGTTATGCTCGAAGAACACATGCACCGTTTCCCAGAGAGTATGGTACAGGATCTCCGCGAGCTCCTGCGAAATGAACGGGTCAGGAGAGGGTGCCTCAAGCGCGAAATCGGCCTCGTCTCCACAGAGCGCGAACGTCTGCGCACCGACCTTTTTCAGTCTGGCAAGCGTGGCGATCACCGATGGATCACCGGCCGGCGGAGCGAAGCCCATCGCGATGTCGTGCTCTCTGCAGATAGCCGGCGCCCATTCGGCGAACGCGATGGAGAGGTCCAGCGCCGGCAGCGCACGCTTTCCCACTATGACTGGGTGAACGAATTCGACTGATACGTGCTGTGCATCCGTCGCACTCGCACCGTGACCGAACGCCAGAAGCCTGCCGCCGCGAAGGAAACGTTCCGACATCTCTCGGCACGCCACAGCGAGCCTGTCGGCTTCGCGCGCGAAGAGTGAGTCGGAGAGATCGTTGCGAGACAGCATTGCGTCGGCGATCTGACCCGCGTGCGCTTGCGCTTGCGCTTGCGCCACCGTCATCGCCGATCTCCCGAAGCTCGAGATCGGACCCGCCGCATCAGCAGATCCTCGGAAGGGGATCTCCGACGAGCATGTCAACTACGCGCGTTCCGCCGTACCCTGATATCGAGAGTACCGTTCGGGCCGGAGCTTCCCGCACTTCACCGATGAACACCGCTTCCTCTCCACCGGACACGGATTTTACAGCTTCGAGCGCGGCACTGGCGAACTCGGGCGCGATCACGGCCAGGAACTGGCCCTCGTTCGCTATGTGCATCGGTTCGAGACCGAGTAGCTCGCATGCGCCGCGAACCTGGTCGCGCACGGGAATACTGTCTTCCATCAATGCGATGGCGACCCGTGCATCTGCCGCGAGCTCGTTCAGTGCGCTCGCGACTCCGCCGCGTGTAGGATCGCGCATCCATTTCACCCCCATCCCGACGCGCGAAACGAGAGCGCTGACCATCTCGTACACCGGTCGGGTATCGGAGCAGAGATCAGTTTCGAGATCTATCTCGCCACGAGCTAGAAGGATCGTGATCCCGTGATCCCCGATGGGCCCCGAAAGAAGTATTCTGTCGCCTGGCTGCACACGCTTCGCCGAACACGCAGTGCGCACGTCGATCTCGCCGATTCCCGCGGTCGTTATGTACATCCCGTCGGCCATCCCGTGCTCGACCACCTTGGTGTCGCCGCCGACTACCGTAACGCCGGCTCGCGCGGCCGCTGCAGCGATCGCGCGTAGCTCGACCTCGAGCACTTCCGACGAAAGACCCGATTCCAGAATGAGCGTTACTACCAGCGCTATCGGCTTCGCTCCCGATACTGCCAGATCGTTGACCGTTCCGTTCACCGCTAGATCTCCGATGGAGCCACCGGAAAATCGCAGTGGCTTCACGACGAAGCTGTCCGCGGTGAAGGCCAGCTTCGCCCCCCCGATATCCAGAAACGCGGCGTCACCCAGACTTTCAGTGAGTGGGCCGCCGAGCACGGGCGCGATGAGTCCCTCGACCAGGCGCCGGCTCGCCTTGCCGCCGGCGCCGTGGGCCATCTCGATCTGAGGGTCGCTGAACCTGATCTTCGATTTATTGTCTGACATGAGGCGGGCCGGAAGGTGCGGTGCCGGCGCTGTTATACAGCAGCCGCGGCGGACGTGCGCAAAGCGTAATTGTAGTACGCGGCACAGGCTCCTTCCGAGGAAACCATCAATGCGCCGACAGGCTTCTCGGGCGTGCACTCTCGGCCGAAAAGCTTGCACTGGTGCGGCTTGAGTACTCCCTTGAGCACCTCGCCACACTGTGCAGCCTTGGGATCCGTCACTCGCACTCCGGGAATGTTGAAACGCGCTTCGGCGTCCCAGTCCGCATAGGCGTCGTTCAGCTTGAGTGCCGACTGCGAGATGAAGCCAAGTCCGCGCCATTCGAAGAACGGACGCAGCTCGAATACCTCACCCATCGCGCGGAGCGCGGGAATGTTGCCCTCCCACGGCACGACCCGCGCATACTGGTTCTCCACGTGCGCTGTTCCCGCCTTCAGTTGGCGGAGGATCATGATGATGGACTGCAAAACGTCCAGCGGCTCGAAGCCTGAAGTAACGAGCGGCTTGCCGTAATCGCGGCAGATGAACTCGTAAGGCCGGCACCCGATCACGGTGGACACATGGCCAGGCCCGATGAACGCTTCCACTCGCATGTCCGGTGAGTCGAGTATCGCGCGAATGGCGGGAATGATGGTGACGTGGTTGCAGAACACCGAGAAGTTGCGGATTCCCAGTTCCCTGGCGCGCCGCAGCGTGAGCGCCGTGGAAGGAGCCGTCGTCTCGAAGCCGATCGCGAAGAAGACGACTTCGCGATCCGGATGCTTCTGCGCAAGCTTGAGTGCATCGAGGGGTGAGTACACCATGCGGATGTCAGCGCCGCGCGCCTTGTGCTCGAGCGGAGTGCCGTTCCGGCCGGGTACGCGCATCATGTCACCGAAGGCGGTGAGAATGACGTTGGGATCGCTGGCGATCGAAAGCCCGTCGTCCACGCGACCCATCGGCAGCACGCATACGGGACAGCCCGGGCCATGCACGAGCTCGATGTTGTCGGGCAGGACGTCCGCGAGCGCGAAACGATAGATCGCATGCGTGTGGCCACCGCACACTTCCATGAGACGATAGTGCCTGTCCGGATCCGTCAGCCGCCGGATCTCTGCGGCTGCCTGCCTGATCAGATGCGAGTCGCGAAATTCGTCAACGTATTTCATCGGCCTTCGTCCACCCTCGCGGAATTCTCTGTTGTGCTTCCATTGGTGCGATCTTCTAGCTGAACTGGTATCCCTCCAGTTCTCGCATCGCGTCGGCGCCTTCGCCAAGGCTTGTCAATAAACGCAGCTGTTCTTCGGCATCTTGCGCGCTGATCCTGCTCATTGCAAATCCTACGTGAATCAGCACCCAATCCGACAACGCGAGCGGGCCGTCCTCTCGCAAGAGATCGATGTTCACTCGACGTCGGACACCGCCGACTTCGATCAGCGCTAGATGAGGCTCCGCGGGGAAGAGCTCGACGATCCTCCCAGGAATTGCCAGGCACACCAGAACCTCCATTCGGTGACAACGGCCGCTTTTCGTGTTCGTGCTTCTTGGTACCTAACTTCGAGTATCAGATATATATACAACTTGGGTGGCGAATTGATTGGTGTGCCATGCCCAAGGTACCGACATCGCGGTGGTGGCCAGTATGACCTGTCGTCGTCGTGGCCGGACCGCGCGAGGTGTGCCTGGATGCCCCAAAAGGCTTTAGATAGGTCGCCCTGCCCACGTTGGCCTGGGAATCGCAGTTCAGGCAAGCCAGTCTGAAAGAGCTTCAATTGCGCAATTGAAGCTCTGGGCGTAGATAGTCATTGGCGGGGCAAAGTTCCAGTTCGCGAAAGGAGCCGTTTCTCATGGCAACAGCGATCAAGGGCGATATCCATCAGGGCCAGGAGCCGTCGGTCCCTGCAACGGAGTCACGCCCGCGGCCGGAGCGCCTTCCGTTGGGGCCGCTCAAGACGGTCCACGTGTTCTGGATCGCTGGAATGAGCTGTGACGGGTGCACGGTGTCGGTCGCTGGTGCCACTAATCCTGGGATCGAGGGACTCCTCCTCGGCACAGTACCCACTATGCCGCAGGTAATCCTCCACCATACGGTGCTTTCCGTGGAGTCGGGCGAGGAATTCATCAAGCCGATGGAGGACGCGTGGCACGGCAAGTTGGCCGATCCATACGTCGTAGTCGCCGAGGGCTCGATTGCGGATGAGCGGATCGCAGCTCGCACCGGCGGATATTTCTCCGCGATGGGATCGAGCCCAGCGTCCGACGGGGGCGAAGCGCAGCCTGTGCCAACCGCGACCTGGATAAAGCGGCTCGCGCCTGGGGCCGCGGCTACGATCGCGATAGGGACATGCGCTACGTGGGGTGGGATTCCGTCGGCTGCTGGCAATCCCACTGGCTCGATGAGTCTTATGGACTATCTGGGACGTGACTATCGCAGCGCGTTCGGTCTCCCCGTGGTGAACATTCCAGGCTGTGCACCGCAGGGAGACAACTTCACCGAGACTGTCTTCGCTATCCTCCTGTTTCTTCAGGGACTGGGACCACTTCCGAGCTTTGACGAGCTGGGGCGCCCGGCGTGGCTGTTCAGTGAGACCGTGCACCGCGGCTGCACCAGAGCTGGCTACTATGAGGAGGGTGTTTTCGCCCAGCACTATGGGGACAAGGAGTGTCTGGTCGAAATCGGCTGCTGGGGCCCGGTGGTGAACTGCAACATCGTCAAGCGTGGTGCAATCAACCACATGGGCGGCTGCATGGAAGCTGGCGGAGTCTGCATCGCCTGCACAATGCCGGGATTCCCCGACAAATTCTCACCGTTCTATAAAGCGCCTCCGGGCGGGATAATCTCCACGACGCTTTCGCACGGCGTCGGCGGCGTGATCCGACGCCTCAGGCTTCTCAGCAACCGGAACGCGAATCGCGAAGTGCGGTGGGATGTCCTGGATGAGGTACCGAGCGGCTGGGGCGACCTCACGGGCGCGTCTGTTCCGCTCTCGGCGATGGAGTTTTTCTATCAGAAATGGCAACACTGGGGTTCCAAGCGACCCGGACGACCGAAGGGGACCGAGGCCCGGTTCTGGGGTGCGGATCGGCCAGGACTGAGCAGCGACTACCTGGACGACAGTTCTGCACGGGAGGACATACATGACGGACGCTGATCTGTGGGCCGCCTGGCGCATCTGGATGGCGGTCGCGGTAGTCATAATCGTGATCGCAGCCGCACTTCTCATCACAATCTGGCTAACTGCGCGCAGCATCCTCGCGCACGCGCGTCGCGCATTGACCGCGGCCGAGAAGATCCGTACGAACACGATGCCGATCTGGGCGCTCCAGACGACCAATGACGTGGCGATCGAGCTGCTGGCAACTGTTCAGAGCATCGAGTCCAAAGGCGGCGCCCTCGTCGAAGCTTTGGAAAGTACGGCTGGTGCAGGCGGGGGGACGGCGCATGTCTAACGGAACAGCTGTGTCACCCGAGACAGTCCGGACGATGTGGATCGTTACACTCGCGGTGTACAGCGTGGTCGTGATTGTCGTCGCGATACTCCTCACTCTCATCCTGAGGACTGCGCGCGACATTCGCAGCGGGGTTGGCGCTATCTGGAACGTCGGCCAACGCATCGCCAACAACACGATTCATATCCCGTTGCTCAACAAGACCAACTCGGTCGCAGCATGCATTCTCGAATCCGCTGTTGGTATAGTACACGCCAGCGCCGGAATAGAATCACACGCCAGGGAATGCAGCGGTTGCCCAGCGTGTGTGATAGGACCACCGTGGCTGCGAGGCATACCATGACTTTGCTTGCGGTCATATCGCTTATTGGCGCTGCAGCACTCTTCATTGCCCTGGCGGTGTTCCTGTTCTTCATCGTAAAGGTGCTCGAAGATGTCGGGGGGACGGAGGCCAAGTATTACGGGACGCGCGCCAGCTTGCTGTCCAAAATCCGGATGGGGTTGCGTGCCATCGAAGTGCAGACCGGCGCGCTCGCACCAGCGGTCACGAAGCTCAATGGCGGATTGTCTTCAATCCGTGATGGGCTGGGAGCAATCGACACCAATCTTGGTGGGCTCATCAACGCAGTGTCGCAGCAGGAGTCCAAGTGACCAACGCTTCAATGTTTCCGTCTGCGGTCTACGCGATCTGGTGGGTGGCGCTGATTCTGACGTTCGTCGTTTTCATACCACTATCGGTGTATTTGTTGCACCGTACCTGGTCCGCTGCGCGTGGGATTCAGCGCTACGCGGCCGAATCCCTTGCGGCTGCGGCTGGAATCGCGGAAAACACGCAACACATCTCGGCGCTCGATGCGACAATAGGAGTCGCCAGCCAGATACTGGCCACTGCAGGTAATGTGGCTGCCAAATTGGGAACAGTTGCAGACGTTCTCGAAGAGAGAGCCCGATGAACACCGCAACAGGGAGCGCATCGTGTTGCTGATTTTGACCCTCATCGCCGTAGCCCTGGTCGTTGTAGCATTGGCAGGATACCTCATTGCGATTGCCTGGGCTCTGCTGGCCGCACGGAACAGTGTTGTGGCCATCGCGAACGGGTTGGAGGTCGTCTCAGGTCACACGGAGCCACTTCCAGAGAAGCTGACAACGATCAATGGCGCCCTGACGGCGCTGCTACAAGGCCTTCGCGTCGCCGATGGCAACCTTGGCCGTTCGGCCAAGGTATTCAAGCTCGGTTAGTACCCATCCAGCGCTTAACAAGGAACGGACCGACCATGTGCTTCAAGAATCTGCCTGTCGAATTTGACGCTCAGGGCAATCCGTTCCTTCGAGATGGAGTCCGCAACCCCTACGGTGCCGATGCGGCACCACCAAGCGGCGGCTCCCGGCAGATGACGGCGGAAAAGGTCGCGGAACTTGTTCGGCGGAACGGTCACGACGGGAACGTGAAGGCAATGGACTTCGATCCTGTCACCCGTGTTGCGGGCGCTCTCGCCTTTCATACTGTCGCCGACTTCCAGAATCGGAAGATCGTCGAGGCCCGATCGGTCGCAACGCTGTTTCGCGGGTACGAAGTCATCATGGTCGGGCGTGACCCGCGCGACGCGATATACATAACGAGCCGAGCCTGTGGCGTATGCGGAGGAGTGCACTCCACGTGCTCGGCACTCGCAATCGAGATGGCGATCGGATGTGTTCCCCCACCGCTTGGGGTAATCATTCGCAATCTTGCGCTCGCGCTCGAGTTTCTGTATGACCACCCGCTGCACTTGCATCTTCTTGCTGGCCCCGATTACTCGGCAGCCATCGTTGAACCGACAAATCCGTCATTGTTCGAGCGCGCCAGGAAGACGGAGGCACGCCATACGGAGATACACGGGTTCAAGACTATTGCCGACCTGATGACGGATCTCAATCCGCTCACCGGCAAACTGTACCTCGAAGCGTTGCACATGACGCGCGTCGCTCGCGAAGCGTACGTGCTCATCTGCGGCAAGTATCCGCACCCGCAGACTATAGTGCCGGGAGGGATGAGCTCGACGATCAACCTCACAGTGATGAACGAGATGTTCGTACGGCTGTCGCAGTTCTTTGACTACTCCAAGAAGATCGCGCTCATCTGGGATGATATCACCGAGTTCTTCTACGAAGCGAACCCGGAATACAAGAAAGTGGGAGCACGTCGCGCGAACATGGTGGACACGGGGATCTTCGATCACCCGGACGCGTACGATGCGACCTACGAGAACTCGAACGAATGGGGAAATCGGCGCTGGGCAACGCCTGGCGCCATCGTCGACGGAAAATTGGTCACGACCGACCTTCGCACGATCAATATCGGACTGGAAGAGTTCGTCGAGCACTCCTATTACGCAGAGTGGACCGGCGACGGGCAGCAACAGCACTTCGCGACTGATCCGAGCGGTAGCCCGCTGTCACCCTACCATCCGTGGAACAAGGTGACGAGACCGCGGCCGCAGGGGCAGAACTGGAAGGAGAAGTACACCTGGGACACTACTCCGCGCTGGGACAGAAACGCGATGGAAGGGGGCTGCTACGCGCGGCTCTGGAACAGCGCGGTGGCGCAGAAGCTGCCCGATAATCCATTCATCGAGTCCACCGGTCACTCGCTCCGGATGCGCGTACCGGCCGGCACGCTTCCGGAAACGGAACTGGAGTGGCACGTGCCTAGCGATTGGAACGCTTTCGAGCGAAACCGCGGACGCGCATACTGCATGGCGTTCACCACACTCATCGCCTTCAACAATTGGCTCGCGGCGATGGAGATCCTGAAGAGTGGCGACACGCGCACGAGTACGCCCTTCCATATGCCGAAGAAAGGAGAGCAACGCGGCGTCGGTTTCTGGGGAGCCGGTCGCGGATATCTTACTCATCACCTCACTCTCGACCGCGGCGCTGTATCGAATTATCAGATCGTGACTCCATCGACGTGGAACGCATCACCCACCGACCGTTGGGGCCAGCCCGGCCCGTACGAAGAGGCGGTGCTCAACACCCCGTTGCTCGAAGAGACGGACGATCCGAAGAAATTTCGCGGGCTCGATGTACTGCGCGCGATCCGGAGCTTCGACCCCTGCATGCCGTGCACGACGCATATCCAGTCAGAAGGCGGAATGATCACACGTGAGGTGAATACGTGTGCGTGCGCGCTTGACGATTGATCGAACGCCTGAACTGAATGACGGTGCGCGTGATCGTCGGGGGAGTCGGGTATCCCGACCTGTGTGATTATTCCATCGGCATAGACGTTCAGGAGCGTCTGAGCGCGTGGACTGCTCCCTCGAATGTGAGCGTCGAGGATCTCAGCTACAATCCGATTGCAGTCATACAGCGTCTGAATGATGAGCCAGACGAAAGGCGGTTCGCTCGCATGGTGATCGTCTCCGCAGTCAAGCGCGGCAATCGGGTGCCCGGCACGGTGACCTGCTATCGGTGGGATGGAATCCTTCCATCTGAGGAAGAGATTCAGGACGCGGTCACCGACGCGGTTACAGGCATCATAGCACTCGAGAACACGCTGGTGATCGCACAGTACTTCAAGGCGCTGCCAGCAGAAACCATCGTCGTTGAAGTTGAGCCTGAGACACACGAGTTTGGCGCTGCGCTCAGCGAGCCGGTACGGCTCGCTTTCGATAATGTATGTGCGCTTGTGAAAGCCTTTGCGACCGATGACGAAGCCGTTGCCCAACTCCCTGTGCAGTCGCTGACGTTCGCCGTGGCGCCTGGAATGCGCGTTCTATGAGCGATATCACGGATGACATCACGATCGATGAATCAGTTGCAGACCGGGAAGACATTCTCGACAACGTGGCTCGACTCATCGCAACGCTTCAGCAGCATCCCGATCCGATCGTCGGTGAGCAGGTCGAGGCGCTACTCGCCGGCATCGACGCTGTGCACCGCACGGCGCTCACTCACTTGTTCAGCGCAATTCAGGGAATGGGCGGCGAGACTGCCGTAAACCAGCTCACTGCCGATCCTGCGATTCGCCTGCTTCTTATGTCGTACGACCTGCTCGCGGTAGATCGGAGGTTGATGACGGAAGAGGCGCTCGATGCCGTTCGCGGACACCTGCATGCCCACGGCGTCGACGTCGAGCTGCTGGATGTTGTGGGGAGCGAAGTATTCGTGAAGCTACACGGCGTGGATCAGAGTGAGCTCACATTGGAAGCAGCCCGCCACGATGTCGAGGCCGCGCTCCGAGAGGGGCCTATCGGCTTTCAGCTATTGACCATCGGCGAGCGCGACCAGCAGAAGCCGCCTGCGCTCGTACAACTCGCCGGCCGGAGGCCAATGCAGCGACCGGTGTATCACTCGGTAATCGGCGCTGATGATCTGGCGCCGGGCGAGGTACGCGGCGCAGATGTCAATGATCAGCCCGTCCTCCTGGCGAACGTGGCCGGAGAGATTTACGCGGTCGCGAACCGCTGCGGAGACAGCCCGCTGCCTCTCGAGTTCAGCACGCTTCAAGGAGCAATTCTTGTGTGCAGTTGGCACGGTTGCCAGTACGATCTCCGGACCGGCGAGCGAATCGACGTACCCGACGGTAATCGACTTCGAGTGTTTCCGGTACGCGTGGAAGCAGGCGATGTGCAGATCGCGGTCGGTGTCGAACAAGTACCGCGGGATGTCGCAGGCAGCATGGCCCAGACAACTGCCTGAGCGATGATATGACCCGCACGCTCATCGCCGGCTTCGGCAACGTCCTTCGCGGCGACGACGCATTCGGCGTCGAAGTCATCCACCGGCTCGAAGCGCTCGGTGTGGATCAGCCCGGTATCGAGCTCATGGAAGTGGGCACTGGTGGAATTCGGCTGGCGCAGGAGCTACTTACACCGTGTGATTGCTTGATCATCGCCGATGCGATGACGCAGGGTTGTGCGCCCGGGACTGTGTACGTGCTGGAGGTCGAATCGGTTGAACGGGTGAACGAAGTGGACATGCACGTGGCCATACCATCCCATGCGCTCTCCGTCGCGCAGGCACTCGGCGTACTTCCATCGCGGGTCGTCCTTGTGGGTTGCGAGCCCCTGATAGTCGACGAGCTGACCTGGGACATGTCGGAGCCGGTACGCCTGGCGGTTGGGGTTGCGGTCGAGCGAATCCAGGGACTTCTCGCTGAACTGCATGCACAGGGAAGCCCGCAATTAGGCATACCGAACCAGCGAGTCCAGACTTCATGTCTATGACTCACATCAGCGGCGGCAAATATGAGCGATGATGCCGGACGCGAGATCGCGCGCCGCGACGAGATGCTCGAACTACTGTTCTGGTTCGAGGGGGAGGGGCTCGGCTCGAGTGCGACAATTCCAGGCATGACCCGTTTCCTGGCGCAATCCGAGGACCTGGTTCGGGCGACTCTGGCGGATCTCGTCAACCGGTCATATATCATGGTTGAGGACACCGGAGAATATCGGCTCACGGGGACCGGCCGCACTGAGGCCGGTCGCCGGTTCGCGGACGAGTTTTCAGAGTTACTCAGCCAGGGTCACGGCGAGTGCAGCGATCCCAACTGCGACTGTCATGACAATCCAGCGGGCGCGGCGGAATGTCACGCCGCCCGCGCATCCGGAGGTCATAAGCACTGATGAGAGTAGCAATCGCAGGAAAGGGAGGAACAGGCAAGACGACCATCTCGGGCACTCTCGCCAGAATTCTGGCTCGACGCGGCCGTCAGGTTCTGGCAGTCGATGCGGACACCACGCCCAATCTGGCTGTGACGCTCGGTATCCCGCGGGTACAGGCCCAGGAGATGATGGACCTGCCGCGTAATATGATGGAGCGACAGCAGCAATCCGACGGGACCATGAAGGCGATTTTCACGGCCGATTCCGAAGAAATCATATCGGCCTATTCTGCGTCCGGTCCGGACGGTGTTCAACTGCTCGTCATGGGAAAGGTGGACCACGCCGGCGTAGGCTGCCTATGCGGTGCGCACGCCGCGGTTCGCGGCTTGATCGGCGAATTGGTCAGGAAGGACGACAAGGATCGCGATGTCATCGTAGACATGGAAGCTGGCCTCGAGCATCTCTCGCGAGGGACCGGTCGGCATCTCTCCCGGTTCGTGGCCACCATCGAGCCGTACTATCGCTCCATGGAAATCGCGCGCCGCGTCGTCGGATTGGCCAACGAGCTCGGTATTGGAGAGGTAATCGCCGTAGCGAACAAGGTGCGAGACGAGGGTGATCACAAGGCCATCGCTGATTTCTGCGCTGCCCACTCGCTCAATCTCGTCGGCGAGATTCCGTTCGATTCAACCGTGCTGGAGGCAGAACGGGCGGGAAAGACGCCAATCGATTTTGATGCGAACTCGCCTGCGGTACGGGCTATAGAAAAGCTTGCGGATACTCTTACCGCATCGGCTTCCTGACATGACTGGTGGCGTCGGTATTGCAGCAATCACCTGGCTGAACCGTACGGAGTGGGTCCGCACGTTCAGCCAACATCCCGGAGTGCTTCGATGAGCGCAACTCTGAACCCTGCCCGCGCTTCGCTGGGCGGCACCAGTATAGTCATGGCCTGCGCTTGCGCGACGGCGAGTAGTTCAGTGAAGCTGCTGGCACTGGTTGGCATAGGCACAGCTACCACGCTGATCCACCCGCTCCTTTTCGGTGTGGGCGCCGCTCTCATCTTCTACGGACTGTGGCGCACCGATCGGAACTCTGCGTATATGGCGTTAGCTGCATTCGCCGTGTTGGCCATTGCAGCGTGGATCACGCCGCCTGCGGTGATGAACATCAAAGGCGGAATGGCGTCGGAGAGTGGCGGCATGGTTCAGATGAACAATCCCGGCGTCCCCTGGAACAACATTCACCTGTTCGGCGCGTCACTGTACGTGCTCGGCGCCGCAATCCTGGGATATGCATTCTGGCGGGCGTTCCCTTCACGTAAGCCGAGCGCGTCCGCACTGGCCATAGGTGGAGTCACCTTGGCGACCGGCTGCACGTGCTGCCTGGTGGATGGCGCGATAGCCGGTATGGCTGTAACCGCAGGCGCTTCCGCAGCGTTCGAATCGACGCCAATGATCTACTGGTCGGCGCTCGGAGCGGTGGCGATCGGGCTGTATCGGCTTGGTGGTCTTCGCGCAGCGATGTGGGTGCCCATCGGCGGCGCAATCGTGAAATACGCACCCTCCGCTCTGAAGCTGACGGGAGACTGGATGGTCGGGGGCGTGAACCTGCGCTTCGCCCCCAACTATCTGCTCACGATCATCGGCTCGGCGGTAATTCTTTACGGGTTTGTGGTAGCATACCGCGCTGTTCCTGTCGCGGCCCGCGAGTCAGCCGAGATCCCTCTAACGGCGTAGATCCAATACGCGTCGCTCGGGTATTGGGCCGGGTGACGCGCCGCTGCCGCGGAGGATGCCTTGTGTTTCATCGCGGCCAAGCACTTCAACGATGCGAAACTCTGCGCGCTCCAAGGTCTTTCGTTTGCCAATCGTACTTTTTGGCGGCGAAGCGAGGACGTGGTTGGCTGTTTATGTAGCGCGCAATATCGAATGCCTGTTGGGCGGTGAGAGTGCCCGGGCGGTCGTACGGCATCAGCCGATGAATGAAGCTCGCTGCGACAAGTACCGATGCCATTCCTGCACCGGCGTTATACGATCCGTCTCCCCACACCGGGGGGACGATGGTCGTACCATTCGTAGCTGAACCTTGACCGTCGGTACCGTGACAACCGCTACAGGTTTCCTTGAATGTAGTCGCGCCACGCGAGCTGTCGCCCACTAACGGGGCAAGCCGAGGGAAGCTCTGACCGACCACGCCCGATCCCACGGGTACTCCACGCGACAGGAAAGCGAGGTAGGCGACGACGTCGCGCATGTCGCGACCGCCTGGTTGCAACGACCGCCCATTCATGCTGCGTTGGAAGCAATCGTTAATTCGATCTTCAATCAACTCGACCCTGCCGCTGCGCGCATCGTGAATGGGGTACTTGGCGTACACTCCTATCCATGGCATTGCATTTGGCTCCGTCCCAGCGCCGAGGTGACAGCTGGCGCAACGAAGCCTGTTCCCAACATTTTGCGGAAGACTGTCGCGCGTGGCTAGAAGAATGCTGCGTCCGCGCATCACAGCAATTCTCAAGATGCTGTCGTGCACTTCCGTGTCCGACGGAATTCGGAATGGCACGAACGCGGTCGATGGCCCGGCGCGGCGCTCGCTTTGCCGCGACGTAAGCTCAGGCCGCGTCGTATGCCTTGCGTCAGATGCACTGCCGCCGCACGCGGCAAGCAACGACACACCGAGACTTATACTCGACAGACCGACGAACCTGGGTAATCGTAAGCTCATCCTACGGCGCCATGGAGAACGGCGCGGGCGCTGGCAACGGTTTGCGAGGGACCATTTCGGCGCTATTCGCCGCCTGCATGGCGAACGTCGCGATTACCATGGCATTCCATTTCATGTCGTCACTCGGAACGCGCTCATACGTGTCCATGTTGGAGTGGTGAGCTCGCGTGTTGTAGTCGAGCGGATCCTGAATGAACTGAAATCCGGGTAAGCCCACAGCATCGAAGGACATGAAGTCCGTGAAGCCCGTCTTGGCCAGCGTGAGTGTCCGCATGCCGTCAGCCTTGAACGGAGCCATCCACTTATCAAACACAGGTTCAGCAGCGGCGTTGCCCTGTAGAAAGACTCCCCGAATTTTCCCGGCCCCATTGTCGAGGTTGAAGTAGACGTCGAATTTCGCGTCCTCAGGCTTGAGGTGCATTACCGTCGGATCTGCATAGTGCTGTGTGACATATGCGCGCGAGCCCAACATCCCCTGTTCCTCTCCTGTCCAGAGAGCAATCCGGACGGTACGCCTGATCTGGACGTGTGCTGCTCTCAGGATGCGCATTGCTTCCATCATCACCGCGGAACCCGCTGCATTGTCGGCCGCTCCCGTCGCGGAGTGCCACGAATCAAAATGTGCGCCGATCATGACGACCTCATCCTTCAACTGGGGGTCAATTCCTGGAATTTCGGCGATGATATTGAACGAGCCTGGGTTATCATCATGGAATCGATTCTCATCCTCCAATTGCAGCGTAACTGGCACTCCCTTTTGCAGCGTGCGAGCGAGACGGCCGTAATCTTCGGATGCGAGCACGACTGTGGGAATGAGCGGAGGAACTCCGGCATCGCGCGAGCCGCCGACGCTCTCCACGGTCACTGTCCCATCACTTCCTTCTCCGTCGATTAATGCGGCGGCGGCTCCTTCGGAGGCTAGAAACCGAAGCCGCAACTGGTCGAGTGCAATTCGTGCACGGTGGTGCGCGATCATCTGGGCGAAAACGGCTGCGCGAGGATCAGGGTGACCCGACGCAGATCCCGCTGCCATCCACGACAGAGTCGAATCAGAGAAACGCATTGCATCCGCCCGGAACTGCTGAGGTAAGGCGTGCGGCTCTTCTGTCATCACGAACCTCCCCCGCAACTTCCCGTGATAGCGAGCCTGATACGCGGCGAAGTCGGCCGCGTTGGCAAGCGGCGCCAGAACGACCTCTGCCGTCACCGGACTGTTGCTGGAATTGCTGACGCCTGGCGTCCACGCGCTGGCGTATGCAATGATCGGATAGTGCTGTGGCGAGATAGCCTGCAAGGAGAAGCTCTCGTTGGACCAGCCGCGCCCGAACGGCCCCCAATTCTCCAGACGAACGTTGTCGAGACCCCATCGTTTCATCTCCTTCATCGCCCAGCCGGCGGCAGTTCGTGCGCTTGGGCTACCGGTGAGACGGGGACCATAAACGTCAGAAAGCCAGCTTACGATGTCCATTACTTGCGAGCTGTCCATTGCCTGCTGTCGAATGCGCAGGAACGGCGTGCTGTCGATGGTTTCGATGGAGGCAAGGCCAGGGACAGCTGTCTGCGCAACGATACTATGTGAGGCTCCTGCGATGCACACGACAGCCAGGATCCAGGACAAAAGGCTGGTCCGGGTTGAGCCTCTGGATCGTTGCATCGCGAACATGTCGTTCCTCTACGGGGAATGGATGGCTGACTACGCGGCGTGGATCTACGCTTCGGACGAGACTCGCACCGCGACCACAATTGCGCAAGCACCACAAGCCTGTCCGCGAACTCTGCGCGCTCTTTTGCCTACGAACAACGCGACCGCGATGGCACAGGACAGGATCGAAATATTCAGGGCAGCGGTCTATTCTGCCACTACCGCAACGTGACCCGCTCCCAGCGCTGACTCAGGCTCGATGGATGCGGCACGAAATTCCTTACGCGTGCGCTCGCACCCCACACGCGTCGCGTCGCTGCCAGCGGGATGATGACGAAGTCGTCGTCCACCAGGACGCGCTCCGCCTCCGCTGCGTTTCGCTCCGCCTCCGTTCGTGTTTGTGCATCGCGGCACGCAACGACAAACCGGTCAAGCGTCGGACCCGGCGCGAAGAGATGAGCATACCCGGATGGATGCAGTCGGGGTCCTGAGTAGAACAGCAGCTGCGCCAGGAAACATGGATTGGCGTCGTTCTGGCCGCCGGCTTCCGCCCACAGGTCCCCTTCACCCGACCGGATCCGCGCCTGATAGGCAGCGTCGTCAGGTACCTCGACGATACGTAGATCAATTCCAATATTGCGCAGAAAGCTCTGCACAAGTTCCGGCATTGGCCGGTGGATATACGGATTCGGAAAACCGACGATCAGCGTCAGCACGAGTGGCCGTCCGCCGCGTCGCCGAATCCCGCCTGCTCCGACGCGCCAGCCCGCGGAGTCGAGGATTGCACGCGCGGCCGCCGGATCGAACGTGGATCCATGGATGCGGGACGCAAACGCGCCCAGGAGTGCTGCGGGCACTACTGTAGGCGTAGTCTCAGCGGCGCCGCGCCAGACGTTGCGTGCGATCTCCGTGCGATCCACCGCGGCGGCAATCGCTCGCCGGATCGCTCGGTCGCTTCCAAGATCGTATGGCCGCACTCCATGAATCGTCACGTCGAGCGCCTCGTAGCCGCTCACGGGCGACCGTACGATTCGCGGGTCGCTGATCTCCCTGGGAAACGCTTCCACCACATCTGCCTCGCCTGCTCGGAGCATCAGTACCCGGCTCGCTGGATCAGGTATGAAGCGGAATGTGATCCCGGCAAGAAGTGCCCGCCCACCCCAGTAGCCATCGAAGCGGGCGACAGTAATGCGGTCAGAGGGCCGGTAATCGACCAAACGGAACGGGCCGGTCCCGATCGGGTGTTGTGCAGGATCGCTGCCGGCTGCCATGATACTGTAAACCGGATGCGTGAGCTGCTCCGGCAGTCGACGGTTTGGCAGGACTGGTGTGATGTCCACAGTCGAGTCGTCCACCACGCGCGTTGACCCTGGCGCGATGCTGGTCGCGCCGGCGCCGCGCTTCGCCATGCGCTCCATGCTCCAACGAACGGCGGCGGCTGTGAACAGAGATCCATCATGGAATCGCACCCCGCGCCGCAGATGGAACCGCCACGTATTCGGCGCGAGAAACTCCCAGCGAGTCGCGAGCATCGGCTCCGCGTGATAGTCGGGCGAGAGTCGAGCCAGTGGCTCGTAAATGTTTGCATTGAGCGGGTACAATCCCAACTCAGCGTCCCCGCCGAGGCCGTACCCGTCGCCGTCGGCTGCGACGATCAACCAGTTGGACGCGCGACGCGTGTCCCTGTCGCCGCATCCAGTCACGAGGAGCGCCAACGCCGTTACAACCAGGATCGGCTTCATGCTCTGACCCGCTCGATGCCTACTGCGTCGGCTGGATCCAGCGCATCGCGGAGTCCATCGCCAATCAGATTGAAGCCGAGGACTGCGACACTGATTACGACTCCCGGATAGAGCATCAATTGTGGCGCGGTGAAGAAGAAAGACCGACCGTCGCTCAGCATCGCGCCCCACTCCGGTGTCGGCGGTTGCGCACCCAGTCCTAGAAAACTCAGCCCCGAAATGGCAAGCACGAGCTCGCCCATCTCGAGCGATGCCAACACTGCGACCGCGGGAAGAATGGCTGGAAGAATGTGACGCACTACGATGCGGCTGTCGGTCGCGCCGAGCGCACGGGCCGCCTCCACGAAACTGCGTTCCCGGACCGAGAGCACCAATCCTCTGACAACGCGTGCCGAGCCCACCCACCATACCCCCGCAAGTCCAATCATGAGAGTTCCAATCCCCGGTCCCAGCGACCCAACGATTGCGAGACCGAGGAGCAGGCTCGGTACGCTCAGAATTGCATCCACCAGTCGCATAAGGAGATTATCGACCACGCCACCAAGGTAACCGGCGACGACTCCGACGGTCACGCCCAGGGCCATGATGAGACACGTTGCGACGAACACGATTCCCAGCGACCAGCGCGCACCATACACGAGCCGGCTCAGGATATCGCGGCCAAGATTGTCGGTCCCAAGCCAGTGCTGCGCGCCAGGGCTGGCGAATCCGTAACCCGCGTCCACGAGCGTCGGGTCGTGCGGCGCGATCCAGGGTGCAATGAGTCCCATCAACACCAGCGTTGCGACAATGATCAGTCCGACAACGGTCGCACGGCGAGCAAGCAGCCTTCGGATCATCTCGAGCTGCGTGCCAGTGACCCAAGGCGTACGCGCGGATCCAGCAGACGATACGAGAGGTCAACTGCAATGTTGACAAGGATGAAGACGGTCGCGATGTACAGCACGAAACCTTGAATCGCCGGATAATCGCGATCGTAGATGGACTCCACCATCCAGCGGCCGATACCTGGCCATGCGAATACAGTCTCGATTATGACCGCCTCGCCAAGCAGTCGGCCGAAGCGTAGCGCGGTGATTGTCATCATGGGATTGAGCGCGTTCCTCAGCGCATGGCGAGTAAGCAAACGCAACGCAGGCACTCCCTTTGCGCGTGCTGTTCGCACGTAGTCCGCACCTAACTCCTCAATCATGCTCGCGCGCAACAGCCGCGTCACACCGGCGGCGCTGCCAAGACCGAGCGTAAGCGCAGGAAGAATGAGGTGTCGCACACCACCCACGCCAGCGACTGGTAACACACCAAGCATCACTGCGAATACGAGGATAAGTACGTAACCGAGCCAGTAACTCGGCATTGACACGCCCAGCAGTGCTACAACACGTGCGGTGTGATCGAATACCGTGTCCTGGGTGGCCGCCGACACAATCGCAAGCGGTACGGCGATAATGATGCCGATCGCGAGCGCTGCGACCGCCAGGGTGAGTGTCGCCGGGAAGCGCGCGCGTAGCTCGCTAAGCACTGGCTGACCGGAGCGGTATGATTCACCAAAGTCGCCCCGCGCAGCTGCGGTCACCCATCCGACGTAGCGGTCACTGAATGGGCGGTCGAGATGAAGCCGATGACGGAGGGCTTGTACATCCGCTTCCGATGGCGGGTCACCGGTCTGACGCAGGAGCATGATCTGTGCAGGGTCGCCGGGCGCGATTGTGCCAAGCGAGAATGCCAGCAGGGAGACGAGAAGCCAGACGAATACCGCACCCGCGACTCGCCGAGTCAGCCATTCGAGCGCACTCACGGCGCAAGCCACACGGAAGTCCATTCCTGATGCAGCCGCGAAGGGTGGGGAACGAATCCACGGACCCGATCTGTCATGGCGTAGACTCGCGATATCCCGGCGAGCGGTACCGCGTCCACCTCGACGTCCACCAGTTGATGCATTGCCTCTGCTGCTGCGTGCCGAGCCCCATCATCCGTTGTCGCCGCGAGAGCCTTCTCCACGAGCGCGTCGAAGCGTGGGCTGGCGTGAGTAAAGGCCGCACTCCGAGTCGGTGACTTCGAATACCAGCGGAGCGCGAGCAGGAACGCGGGATTCGCGTCATTCTGGTTCGGCATCTCGAGGTCAATGTCGAACGTGCCGCTGTTCAAGCGACTCTCGAACGCCGCACCGTCGAGTTGCTCCGCATGAACATCGATTCCCACGTGGGCGAGCTGCGCCTGTATGTATTCAATTGTTGCCCGATCGATTGAGCCTGGCTGCGCGATGAGTGTAAGCGAGCGCTTGCGTCCGTGTATCGCTCGCGCAGCGCCTGCGGGATTATAAGGTCTGCCTCGCACAAGTGATGCATATCGACCGAGTACGCGCGGAGGGTTCACCGTGGTGACGAACGCCGCACTGTTCGTGCCCAGCACACCCGTCACGAGCGTGCGGCGATCAACAGCTGCGGCAATGGAGTAACGCAGTGCGGAGTCTCGTAATTGGTCGTATGGAGGAGCCCCGTGAAGATTCATGTACAGCACTATGACCGCGCCCGGTGGGGCGGTTACGATGCGAACTCCCGGCGTATGCTCGAGCGCCTTCGCGTTCGAATGGCCGACGTCGACGATTACGTCCACTTCGTGCGCACGGAGTGCGAGCACTCGTGTGGTCTCGTCGGGAATGAAACGAAACACCACGGTGTCGAGTTTTGCTGCCGGGCCCCAGTACCGAGCATTACGCACTACTATCAGATGGTCGTGCGCCGCGTAGTCGGCCACACGGAATGGACCGGTACACACCGGGTGCGCTGCGGGATCACTTCCCGGCTCGATGCTGCCATACGTAGGATGAACCAGCTGGTCGACGAGCCGAAGGTTCAGCCGTGCCGGGCGCACGTCAAGCGTACTATCGTTGACAACGGTTGCAGAGGTCGTCGTGAGAAAGCTGTAGTCGCTGTGTGTACGTGCAGCCTCGTGGAGTGCGAATGCCGCCGCCCTGGCATCGAACTGTGCGCCATCCGAGAAAGTGATTCCTCTACGAAGCAGGAAGCGTACTCCGTCCTGACCGCGTTCCTCCCATCGAACTGCGAGCCAGGGGATGATGGTGAAATCGGGCGTGAGTCGGACGAGGGTCTCGCAGATCCCGGCATTCAGCGGATAGCGGCCAAGACGGTCCCGGTTGGCAGCCAGTGGAAACTCATCCTCCCCGAACGCGACCCGGAGGGTGTGCGATTGTATTCCCGACCCGTCAGTCCACCCGCCGCAGCCGGCGAGGATTATCAAGGTGAGACGAGCCAGCAGACGCATGCGGAAATATGGTACCGATTGGCATAACAGGCGCTAGCCGGAGGCGGTAAACTCGCGAAGGTGGTGCGGTCGGCGATCCCACCTGACAGTACTATCGCGATCGTCTTTCCGGCTACACGATCACGCTCCTGAAGCATCGCAGCGAGCAGCGCCGCGAGCAGCGCCGCGAGCAGCGCCGCGAGCATCGCAGCGAGCATCGCAGCGAGCACCGCCGCGTCGGCGGGATCGAGGCGCTCGGTCTGGCCGTGGAGAGATTCGCGCTGCACGGTCCGTTCTGGAGCACGATCCGGACTCTGAGCTCGAATTTCGGGAGCCCGGGCTATCTGATCGTGATAATCTTCGTCGCCAACTGGGCGATCGCGGCGAGGGTCTACAAGGCAGAGGGATAGCACGCGATGGACGCCGTAGAGTACGGAGCGTCGCCCGGCAGGCTGTTCTGAACTGCACTTTCATGGAGCCGAATGTGGAGTTGTGCGAACACACTGCCGGGCGAGAACGCAGATTTGATTTCCCTCGCTTACGATGGGCTCGGTGCGGTGCTCGTTCCTCCCCCTGCGGTCGGTGGGACCGCCCCGTTGTCAACGCGGAACTTTATCGGAACGGTGCGCCCATCGAGTAGTGGTGTGAAGTCAGTGGTATTTATGCTGTGAAAGCCCTTTCCACTGGACCCCAGAAAGACGTCAACATGACCCCACGCCCCTCCAGCCGCGATATCTACCACGCTGACACGATAATACATGTTCGCGGGGAAAAAGGTTGTGTCTGTCTGCCAGTTCACCTGATAATGATTCCCGTTCAGGTCAATGAACACGGGTGACGTAGCAGAGATGACAATCGCCGGAGCCTGGCACGTCTGGATCGAGGGGTCGGCACCGAGCCGGCAAACCTCTACACGAAGATTGCTGGACTGCGTCGTGTCCAGTGTGCCGGGATCCGAAGGCTGGCTGACGAGCGGCTCGAGAAAATAGAAGCCAGCGATCCCACCGTGCGCGGCGTCCTGAATGCTCGCGCTGGCACCGAGTGCTCCGGCGAATTGTACCGGTCCCGCCAGCCGACCTGAATCGGCGCAAGCTGCAGATACTGTGGCTGCAGCTCCCATCAACATCATCCATAAGGTTCGTCGCATGAAATCCTCAATTGCGGGGTGAAGTCCGCCGGAACCAGACTGTCGTGTATCCGGCTCTCTCCTGACGTTTCTGAAATCAAACAGGCAACATTTCAGCTTGCTGGGGCAGCAAGGCCGCGCTGAGCGCCGAAGCCTACATCGCGAGAAGCCCGGCAAATACACTCTTGTCCACGTTGCCGCCCGACAACACGACGGCGATCTTCCTGCCCGCTACGAGATCGCGTTCCTGAATGACTGCAGCGAGCGCAGCTGCTCCCGCGCCCTCGGCAACGTTGTGCGTGTCGGTGAAATACGCACGCATGGCGGCTGCGATGTCGTCATCGCTCACTTCGACGATGCGATCCGCGCCGGCCAGTATGACGTCGAGCGCGGCCGGGACCGGGACCCTGCACGACATGCCGTCCGCGAGTACTGTCGTGACATCATGAGCGACAGGCTCGCCGGCGTGGAATGAAAGAGCGTAAGCCGGTGCACCTGTAGACACGACTCCGACGATTCGCGTATCGAGTCCGAGTGCATTGCGTGCGGCGATTGCGCCCGAGATTCCGGAACCGAGCCCGATCGGCACGTACATGGTGTGAATGTCGGGATGTTCGCGAAAGAGCTCGAGCGAGTACGTCGCGACTCCACGAACGAGCAGCGGATCGTACGATGGAACGCGATGCCATCCGCGCTCGGTTGCGATTCGCGCAGCCACTTCTACGGCTGCCTGGAAATCGTGTCCTTCCTCGATCACGTCGGCGCCAAGCGCGCGCATGGCGGCATTCTTCTCGGTGGAATTCCCATGCGGGACGACGATTGCGACGGGGATGTTGTACCGCCCTGCCGCAAATGCGAGCGACTGGCCGTGGTTGCCGCGTGTAGCACTGACGATGCCAGGTACATCCGGCTGCGTGCGCATCAGCGTATCCATATACACAATGCCGCCCCGCACCTTGAATGCTCCAACGGATGTGTGGTTCTCATGCTTCACGATCAGTGTGCATCCACACCGCACCGACAGCAGCGGCCACTCGAACTGCGGCGTCGGAGGTATCAGCGCATGAACAAGCACAGCGGCACGCTCTATCTCCGTGAGGCCCGGAAGCGTGCTCACGGTGCGAAAACGGACATAGATATGATCCGGCACGACCTGGAGTACATGGTGTACAATGTAAGGCGCGGATGCACCCGCGCCCGTACGGGTGTGCTCTTTACCCACAGCTAATCGCATGAACAGCTCGGCCAAACGGAAATATCTCAATCTGGTGCCGACGGTACTCGCCGTGGCGACCGCGCTCATCTATCTCGGCGGCAACGCGTATTCGGCGTCTGCCACCGGTCCGGTGCTTCGCGAGGCATCTCGTCTGACGAGTCCACGCCCTGGCACCGTCACGGCTGCTGTGCTTTCGGCTGGCGTTCGCGCAATGGTGCCCTCGCTCGTTCCAGCCGTAGTCCCGGCGGATCATCGTGCGGAAGTTGCTGACGGTGCTCAGCGTGCAATCGAGGCGCTTGCCTCGAGTGTGCAGCCCCTCAGTCATCCGAATGCGCTCGAAGATGCGTTCGAGAGTTATTTCGCATTCAAGGCCGTGCACGCGAGCGAGGTTCGCAATCCTTATTTCTATTTCGTTGATTACGGTCTTCCGGCCTCAACGCCGCGTGGATACGTGTTCGACATGGATGCGTTGAGAATCGTGGACGGGCCGTTCATGGTAGCGCACGGGCGCGGCTCTGCGCCGAACGCGAGTGGAATTCCGACGCGGTTCTCGAACGCATTCGGAGCAGCCACCACGTCGCTCGGGCTATACGTCGCGCAGAATCTCTACTCGTTCACAGGCCACACCGGCGGGCAGCCGTACAGCTCGATCGGGCTCAGGCTGGCCGGTGTTTCGGGGTCGTTCAACAGCAACGCACTGGCGCGTGGAGTGGTTGCGCATGGTGCACCTTACGTGACGCCGAATCGTGCGGGAAGAAGTGAGGGATGCCCCGCGATGGAAACGTCCCGCGCGCAGCGACTCCTGCCAAAGCTCGCCAATGGCGGGCTGGTGTTTCTGTTTGCGCCGGACAGTGACTGGATGTCGCGGGATCCGTGGCTTTCCGCGGGGTGACCCGAATCGTCGCAATCGGCTGCAGAAACGAAAGCGTCCGGCCTGGAGCCGGACGTTTTTTGCGTTCTACGCCGAGCAATACCAGTTTCAATGGCAGCGAGCAGGAACGAGCTGCGGACATTCGCAACGACGAAACATTTCTGATCCTGCTGACAGGTAGGGTGGCTACCTTCCATGACGCGGGGCCCGCTCAACCTGTCGCGCGGCAATCCATACCTCAAGCCGGAGCACACGAGTGCCTGCGAGTTCGGAGTGCAGCGCGCGATGGGGAAGACGACGCTTCCTCGCACGCGATGGAGTTAGGAACGCGATCTCCGGCACAGGGTGGTGAATAGTACCGCCTGCGGCGTTCCCGGTTGAATCGGATAATGCATACTGCTCTCAGAGACTTGCAGCGGGAGCGAATTCAGAAAGTACGCGGTTGCCTCCTCGTACATCGTCATGCTCCGACAGTCAATACGGTCGCGTTCCTCTTTTCTATCATACGCGCCGACCGCACTGAGGAAAGGATTATTGATTGGTGGAGCATACCTATATCGGGCCCACACGCGTATGGTATCTCGGGTTACCGACGGCGGGGCTCGATTGTATTCAACGCGCAAATCAGGTCTGTTGACTACGTTGACCCACTCAGGTCCGATGCCATTACGACCCTCACATCCGGGTTGGCTCCCAAGCACCACTGCAATCGTGCCTGGCGAGAGAAATAAGGGAAACCCGATAGGCAACCGACGTAATTTCTCCATGGTGTGACCCCACTCCGAATGACTGATAATATCTCATCCGAAACTGTCT
>JALYYT010000207.1 GCA_030946285.1 Gemmatimonadota bacterium | reverse complement strand
GAGGAGGACGCGGATGGATCTTCAGTCCATTACCACCATCCGACATGAGCGCAACCGATTCCATTGCCGTGTTCTTCATGCGGCATCGGCTTGATACTGTGCCGGCACTACCGTACTCGACTACCGCTCAGTAGGAGCGCCGTTCAGGGGCTGCGTAAGCGAACCAGCCCGGCCGCGAGGGTTCAACGCGCAACACGCGGTCATCACGTCCGGACGACAGCTTGCATCCGTCGGGCGTGCTGACGTAGCCGATCTCGGTGCTGTCGGCCACGGAAAGCCGTACGAACGTGCATTCGCGATATCTTGCGTCCCGATACACAGCCATGAAACCCGACCGCTGCAGCATCGAGTGAAGAGAGTTGATTCGCGAGCTGATGGCCGACGGTCCGTCGGCGTTGGACAGCGGTGCCGCGGCGGACGTGGTGACGATGTTCGGAACCGGCCCGCGGCGGTAGAGACTCACGAGCGAGTCAAGCAGCGGAGACCGCGCCTTGTCGGAAACAACAGCCGCGGATAATGCTGCAGCTGCAATCGGAGAGAGCGCGACTGGTGCCGGTGCCGCTTGAGGAATTCCGCGAACAAGCCAGATCGCACGACGTCCGATGACGTCGCCAACCCAGGCGAGCACTGCATCGCCGGCTATCGCGGCACTATCGGCACCGAATCTTCGGACTACTGCTTGTCCCCCCGCTCCCTCGTCCACTATGACGAGCGCGCAATCCTCGCTGGATGCAACGGAGTAGAGCGACGGCCACAGATCATACTGGTTGGGTCGGCCTCCGAGATTCAGGGCGAACACCCGCGGACGCCCCGGAAGTGTGAATGCCAGCTCGGCCGCGTCCTGGTATCTGTCCGCAGCGATCCAGGTTGCGCGACAGCCGGCTGCTCGCGATTCCGCATTCGAGACTGCACGCGAGAGATCGCTCCATCCGTGCGCTTTTGAGACTGGATCGCGACGCGGATCCATATGAAATACGCGAGTGGCCGCCTGGGCCGCGACCAGGAAGGTGAGAGCCGCCGCAAGCATTACTCCGCCTGAGAACCACGCGCGCAGACGGCCCGCGAGCTCCATCGTTCCGAGAAGTGGCAGCGCGGCAACGAGGGCAAGTACCGGCCAGTTGGGTTCCACCGGACGGCGTAGTGCACTCATCGCGAAGAACACGATCACAGTGGTAGCGATCACGGCCAGCATGTAGCGGCGCGGCTCCGCAATGGCGCGGAGCGAGCGTGCCACAGCGATCACAGCGATCACGGCTATGACCGGAGATATTATGCCAAGCTGGCCGCCGATGAGCGCGATTTCGCGGCCTGCGAACGTCCCGTGCGTCTGCCCCAGTCCATGGTGAAGCTGGAACGCGAACGAAATCCACGCGTGCCGGGAATTCCAGAGCAGGTTGGGAGCGAAGACGATAAGCGATATGAGCGTGCCGATGTACGGACCCGGCTCCGCAAGCCGCTTTCGGAGATCGCGCCGGGAAACCATTGCGATCAGCGTGCCCAGCGGAAGCAGCACCGCGGTGTACTTGGAAGAGAAAGCGATACCGAGCGTCAGTCCTGCCGCACACCACCACCCGAGAGCGGCGCGCGAACCGGCCGGTGACGCGAGAACACGTTCGAGAGCGGCAAGGGTTAGCGCGGCCGCGGCGAGGAGAGCTGCGTCGGGCGTCGCGACCACGAATCCGATCAGCGCTCCGGGAATCACCAGCAACAACAGCGCGGCACGGGCTGATACGTCGTCCAGCGGCGCGAATACGTGATAGTCGGGATCTGCATTCCGTGCCGCGCCCAGCCGCAGCGCGATTGTCATGATGGCGAGCGTGGCCACGATGCCGGCGAGTACCGATCCCGCTCTGACGCCGAGTGGAGTATTGCCAAGAATCGTCGTTCCCGCACGGATCAGCAGAGCAACCGCGGGAGGGTGATCAAAATAGCCCGCCGCGATGTGCCGGCTCCAATCCCAGTAGTACGCCTCGTCAGGAAACAGCGGAATCACTGCCGCCAGTGCGAGCCTCACGAATGCCGCAACGGCAACGAGGCCGATCGCCAACCTGCTGGTGCGCATCAGCTCACTTCTTGAGCACGCCCTGCAGATCGCCGGAAACGAGCGATGCGATGTTGGCGAGAATTATCGGTCGGGCCGCGCCGCCCGGACTTGCCAGAAACAGCGGCTCCCACTCGGGATAGAACCATTGCTTGAACTCCCTGATGCCCTGGAAGTTGTAGAATCGCTCGCCGTACCCGCGAATCGCAACTGCCAGCTGGTTCCAGACGGGCGCTCCGCGATACGCATTCAGGCCGCTCAGCGATGCCATTCCGAGATTGAACCACGCGTAACCTTCCCTGTGAGCCCAGAGCATCATCTCGATGAGTACGTATCGCATGATGCCGGGCGGAGCATCCCTCGTGTGGCGCATGAGATCCGCCTCGACCTCCGCTTTCTGCCCCGAGACCCACGCATTGGAGAACGCGACGATTCTACCGTCCTTGCGCGCCACCGCCGCCGGATACCGTGCCGCGTAGTCCTCGTCGAACGCTCCGAGAGAAAATGATTTTTCGCGTGCTTTCTTCTGCTCTATCCATTCGTCGGACACGCGGCGCAACTCCGGCATTATCGGCGGCAGATTCTCCGGCAACACGATCTCCACCGTGTAGCCATCGTCCACCATCTTGCGCCAAACTCGGCGGAGATTGCGGCGATTGGATCCTTCGAGCGAGAAATCGGTGAGAGCCACCCGTGCCTCCTCGCCGAGTTTCACGACGGTGAGCCCGTGATCGAGGTAGAGATACAGCAGCGTCGGGGCAATCTTGTAGAAAACGGGCCATCCGCTGTTCTGGTCCACCAGATGAATGAAAGACCGAATCAGCTCAGCGGCTTCGCCGGGTGACGACACCGGATCACCGAGGGCAACCCAGCTTCTGCCTTGTACGCCGAACATTATGAAACCGGTCCGCTTCTCGTTGAAAACGAAAGACTTGTCACCGAGGAATGCGAGTTGGGCAGCGGCCTCGGGATACCGTGCAACGATCGCGCGCGCATCCTCAATGTCGGTGTGAGTCGGTCTCGGAATGGGTGTGCGTGCCGTGCGGAACAGGCGCATGACTGCGAATACGATGAGAACCGCGAGCACCCCGGCGCTCGCTCTGAGAAAACGCGCTGCCTCCGCCTGAGTGCCGAAACGGAAGAAAGTTTCGCTGGATACCTGAAGGTTCGCGTAGGAGACGATCCCCAGCGCAATGGATCCCAGTGTAACGAGCAGAATCGCGGCGATCCACGGCGCGGAGAAGCGTTCCTCCACGAGCGAGCTCTTCCTGTAGAAGTATTTGCGGCTCGGCACGAACGTCACCAGCATCAGCGTGAGGACTAGGGCTTGCTCTATGTCCAGCGCTCGGAGCAGCGAGAGGAATATTCCCGCTATGAGCATCCCGATCGTGAGGTGGTATGCAACATCGAGCCGGCGTTCGACACCCCGTGCGAGGAGCAGGAGCATCACGCCAGCGAGGTTGTCGATGAAGTGGGACAGCTCGAGGATCGGTAGCGGTATCCACGCACCGAGCCACTGAAGGCGGCCTGCACCCGCTGGCGTCGCACCCGAGAACAGAAGCAGCGCGCCGGCGAGGAAGGTGATGATCGCCAGGAAGCGCGGGATTACCGCGGCGGTCCAGTCTCCGCCGAGTCTCCGGAGCCGCTGGATCGGCCCGGTATGTCGGAAGAGAGCGATACCGATGTAGCCGATCGCGAGCGCCGCCGTGAACGCTAGTACGTAGTGATGATGCTCGGTAATCTCGGAATGCACTGTCACTCGAAGGCGGGGGTGCGTATCGTCACAGGACGCAAATATATGACTGAATCAATATTGGACATCTATTCGGTAGCAGCGCCCGGCCTTGAGTTCGTGACGGCCGCGGAACTCGCGACCATGGGGCATGCTGCTCGAGGTTCCATCCGTGGCGGTGTCGCGTGGCGTGGATCTGCACGGGATCTATACAAGGCCAATCTATGGCTTCGCTCAGCGAGTCGCGTCGTGGTGCGCGTTGCCGAGTTTCATGCTGGCACATTCGCGGAGCTGGAGCGACGCGGCAAGCGGGTGCCGTGGGGAAGGTTCGTGCGAGCGCGCGATAGTCTGAAGTTCCGTGTCACTTGTCACAAGTCTGCTCTGTATCACACGAGCGCAGTCGCGCAGCGCCTGGCCGAATGCGCGTCGGCTGTTACGGGCTGTAGCGTCGCAAAGGATGCGGAGCTGGATGAAGACGCCGACGGTACTGGCGGCGAGCAGGTCTTCATAGTGAGGCTAGATCACGACACGCTCACACTCAGCGCGGACAGCTCTGGTACTCTCCTCCACAAGCGCGGCTACCGCATGGCGACGGCCAAGGCCCCGATGCGCGAAACTCTGGCGGCGTCCATGCTTCTGTCGATCGACTGGCGCCATGATGAGCCGATCCTGGATCCCATGTGTGGATCCGGGACCATCCCGATCGAGGCGGCGATGGCCGCGCGGAAAATGGCACCAGGATGGAACCGCAGCTTCAGATTCGAGAAATGGCCAGGTTTCGACCCGGCGGCCTGGAAAGCTCTGAAGGACGAAGCCGGGAGCGGGACGTTGGCCAGGGCACCATCGCCTATAGTCGCGGCGGACCGCGACGCTGGTGGGGTGGAAGCGGCCGCAGCGAACGCTGCGAGGGCCGGAGTGGCGGATGATCTCGAAATCCTGCATCGCCCCATCTCTGCTACGCGACGGTTCGGGGAATCCCGCGGGTGGGTCGTGACCAACCCACCGTACGGTGTTCGCATTGGAACTGACGTTCGAGATCTTTACGCGAAAACCGGCCAGATCATGAGGACCGAGCTGAAGGGATGGTCGCTGGGTTTTCTTTCGGCATCTGCCGAAACGGAGCGACAGATTGGCCTACCCCTCAAACAAGTGTTCGAAACCACGAACGGCGGAATTCCGATCGGTTTCATGGTTGGAGGAGGAATCGATTGACGGCAGAAGCGAGGGGCTACTCTGGAGCGATCGTGTCGTTGAACATTTCGGCGGGGGGAGTTCCGAAACTGCCAGTCGAGGCGGTCGCGATCGAGTTTCCGGGAATCGTGGGGGACGGCCACAACGACCGCAAGCACCACGGTGGTCCTGACCGGGCCGTGTGCATCTACTCCAGGGAACTGATTGAATTGTTGCGGACGGAGGGGCACCCTGTCGAGCCAGGCTCCGCGGGCGAGAATATCACCGTTGCTGGGCTCGACTGGTCCCTGATGGTCCCCGGAGTGCGGCTCAGACTGGGTACACTTGAAGTCGAGGTGACGGCATACACGTCCCCCTGCAAGACGATCGGCGGCTCGTTCGTTGACAGGAACTTCATGCGAATTTCGCAGATCAAGAACCCAGGATGGAGCCGGGTGTATGCAAGGGTATTGGTTCCAGGGTATGTCAAAACGGGGGATCCGGTGGTCATCACCACTGGCGGAGTGGCACACTCCCTGCCCTGATTCCTCATGTCTGGGCAACCATGCCACCGCTCAAGCAGGAGTTAGCACTATGAAGGTCCTAACGCGTTTTGCCGTATTACCCATGGTTCTTGTCGCCTTTGGGTGCAAGGGCAACGATGCCAAGACGAATGACGCCCTGAACAGCGACCTTTCGCTCGCTTCACAGGCTCATCCCATGACCGCTGCGGACAGTGTGTCCGCGCTGGAGAGGGCTCGTGCCAACGGAACCGCGCCCGCCGCAGCCACTCAGACGGTAACGCATCGAACAGTCGTTCACCACGTCTACGAAAACAGCGGATCGAGTGGCAGCAGCTCCAGGGCATCCGCACCCGCCACCGTCACCCAGAGAAATACCAATCGTGACGCGGCGATCGGAGCCGGCGCTGGCGCCATCATCGGCGCGGTCACCAGCAAGGACAAGGTCAAGGGCGGCGTCATCGGCGGCCTTGCTGGCGGTATCCTTGGCGGCGTCATCGGGAACAACGTGGATACGAAGAAGGTACCCAGGCCCTAGAAGGGGTTTGCGTTCCGTTCCGGTCACGTCGTGACCGGAGAAGGGCGGCTCTCCGGAGTCGCCCTTTTTTTGTGTTTCGAACGTACTGAATTACATCATCGTGACGCTCCGGCTCTTTCGTCGCGCCCGATTGTGGGGCATCATTCCCATACTGAACCAAAGAGCCAATATTTTGAGTCCCTTGTACGTTGTATGCGTAGCGCGTCATGAGTACCTCGCGACCCACATTGCGCGCTTTTTTGAGAGCGCGGAAGTCACCACGGTCGGCGTAGTGGGAGTTCAGGGAGCCATGGACGCGACGCGCTCGCTGGTGCCCGACGTGGTGGTTTGCGAGTACGAATTTCTTGCATCGCATCCACTGGACGAATGGGAGTGTGACGAAGTTCTGCGTTACACGCCCATCGTTGCCGTAAGTCTTACGCGCCGCTCGCATGAACTGGTCCTGCTGGACCGTAACGGTATAGCCGGGTTTCTCTATCTCCCCACGCTTTCCACCGAGGACTCGCAGAAGCTGCTTCGCGCGGCAGCATCCCGACCGCGGTTCACGCCTGGCTCGACGACCTTCGACAGTCTTCCCTTGCATCCTCCCCGGGTGGAAGCGCAGCGCTGAGCGTGGCGCTGAGCGTGGCGCCGGGAAGAATGACCGGAACCCGTTAATTTGAGTCCATGAGCACCGAAGCCATAACGAGCGTCTTCAACGACGGCTATATCGCCGACGCTTACGACTCCTACAAGCGCGATCCCGCGTCGGTGGATGAGTCATGGAGACAGTTCTTCCGGTTCGCGGAAGGTCTCGCCGGAACGACCCCTGTCTCGGGTGCGCCCGCCAGCGCGGCCGGGCTTCGAACGGCAGCAGGGGCCGCAGCGCTTCTCGACGCGATCCGTGCATACGGTCATCTCGCTGTGGCGACGGACCCGCTGGGAACCGAGCCCCCCGGATCTCCGGAACTCAGCGCCGAGAGTCATGGAGTTACCGAAGCCGAGCTGACGAAGGTGCCCGGCAGCGCGCTCGGGATGCCCGATTCGACGGCGGCTGCAGCGACGCAGCGGCTGCGCTCGCTGTACTCGGCCACGATCGGATTCGAGTTCGAACACCTCGGCTCGTTCACTGAGCGCAAGTGGCTTCGCGAAGCGGTGGAAGGTGGTTCGTATCATCACGATCTCACGGCGGATGAGAAGCGCGCGATCCTCGGTCGCCTGACTGAGGTCGACGCTCTCGAGCGTTTCCTCGGACGCGCATACCAGGGTTACAAGAGATTCTCGATCGAAGGAAGTGACGCTCTGGTCGTGATGCTCGACGAGATCATCGCGCTGAGTGCGCTCGGCGGCGCGAAGGAAGTCGCGATGGGTATGGCGCATCGCGGACGCATCAACGTCCTGACCCACGTGCTCGGCAAGTCCTACTCGACGATTTTCGACGAGTTCGACGGCAAGCATCCCGATGGTGCCGTGGATGCGAGCGGCGACGTGAAGTACCACCAGGGCGCGCAAGGCTCGCGTGAGATCGGCGGTCGCCAGATTGCGCTCTCGTTGGTTCCCAACCCGAGCCATCTGGAGTTCGTGAACGCCGTTCTCGAGGGCGTCGCGCGCGCGAAGCAGCGCGTAGCTGATGGCTCGCACGACGAGACAGCGGTCGTTCCGGTATGCGTGCACGGTGATGCGGCATTCGCTGGTGAAGGGATCGTCGCCGAGACGATGAACCTTTCGCTGCTCGAGGGCTTTCGCACTGGTGGGACGGTGCACATCATCGTCAACAATCAGGTGGGTTTCACCACGGATCCGGCGGACGCGCGCTCGACGCGGTACTCAAGCGATCCGGCCAAGGGATACGACATACCGATTCTGCACGTCAACGGCGACGACGCGCTTTCGTGTGTGCAGGCTGTCCGCCTTGCGATGGCGTACCGTTCGACGTTCCACAAGGACGTGCTTCTTGATCTGGTGAGCTACCGCAGGCACGGCCACAACGAGACGGACGAACCCGCATTCACGCAGCCGGTGCTTTACGCGAAGGTGCGCGCTCACAAGACGCCGCGCGAAGTATGGGGCGACAGGCTTGTGGCTGAAGGCGTGATCACGTCCGACGAGATGCAGGCCATCGAGCGCGACATCATGTCGAAGCTCGAGCGCATCCAGTCCAGCGAGCGGACGGCGATCACGCCAGTGCTCAATCGGGAATCGCAGCCGGCGTCCAACCGCAGCGATACGTCGGTGGCGGAGTCGGAGCTTCGAAAGCTGAATGAGTCGCTCCTTGAGTGGCCGCCCGATTTCAAGCCGAACAACAGGGTAGCGCGGACGCTCGTGCGCCGCCGCGACGCGATGGGAGATGCCGGCGGAATAGACTGGGGCCATGCGGAGGCGCTCGCGTTCGGGTCGCTGCTTCTGGACGGGACTTCAATTCGCCTGACGGGCCAGGATGTGGAACGAGGCACGTTCTCGCACCGCCAGGACGTGCTGCACGATTCGGAGACTGGCAGGACGTATACTCCGCTCGCGAATCTTGATTCCGCGAACGCGCACCTGGACATATACAACTCACCGCTGTCGGAGACGGCGGTGATGGGATTCGAGTACGGCTACAGCGTTACACTAGCTGACACTCTCGTTCTCTGGGAAGCACAGTACGGTGATTTCGCCAACGTCGCGCAGACAATTGTTGACCAGTTCATCGCATCCGGTCGCGCGAAATGGGGACAGGACTCGTCGTTGACGCTCCTGCTTCCGCACGGTTACGAGGGTGGCGGACCGGAGCACTCCAGTGCGCGGCTAGAGCGCTATCTGCAGCTCTGCGCGGAGGGCAATCTGCGCGTTGCATACCCATCGACGCCGGCGCAGTATTTTCACATCCTGCGCCGCCAGGCGCGGATGCCGGAGCGCCGCCCGTTGGTGCTGATGCAGCCCAAGAGCCTGCTGAGGTTGCCCGAGGCTGCGTCGAAGCTGACCGATCTCGCCAGCGGTTCTTTCCAGCCAGTCATTGATGATCTTGCCGCGGGAAATCATCGCGAGACCATCAAGCGGATCGTATTCTGTACGGGCAAGATCTACTATGACCTGGCCGAGAAGCGAAAGCGTGACGGTGGTGAAGGTGTCGCGCTGGTCCGTGTGGAGGAGCTGTATCCGTGGCCGCACGACGAAGTAGCTCGAATCGTGGACTCGTACCCGGCGATCGAGGATGTCGTTTGGGCGCAGGAAGAGCCGAAGAACATGGGCGCGTGGACTTTCGTGTGGCCGCGACTGCGTGTGTCCACCGGGAACGCGATACCGGTTCGGTACATCGGCCGCGCAGAACGCGCCAGCACTGCGGAAGGCTACGCCGAGCCGCATCGCGTGGAGCAGGAGCGGATCGTCACGGATGTATTTACGCTCCCGCAGCCGGTGCAGGGCGGTCGCGCACGCGCCGCGGCCCGTTGACAGTGGCGACTTTTGCGGGAATCCGCAACAATCGAAGTGTCGCAGGATTCGTCATCGTCATGATGGCGCTCACGCTCGTCTCGATGCCGCGTCACCTGTATGCGCAGGAGCGCGGCATCGTCGCGACGGCGGAGGCGAAGGAAGCGGCGGGCGTCCATACACG
>JALYYT010000201.1 GCA_030946285.1 Gemmatimonadota bacterium | reverse complement strand
GCCGTCAGCAGTGTCGCGCCCAGTCACGTCGAGGGCGAGATCGTATCTGACGTCCCGGAGGTGCGCCGAGCGGTATTCTGCCAGCTCCCGCGAGATTCCAGGCGATATGAAATCAGTCAGGCGTGTAGCGCTGTCTTGCACTGGATGTTTCACCTGAGCCGACGCCGTTGCCGCACCGAGTGAAACGACAGCGTACAGCGCAGCAGTAGCGAGAATAAGCGCGGCCCGCGAAACTACTCGCTGTCCCATGTGGAAACGGCAACTTGAACGAACGTTCATAAGAGTTTTCGATCGCTGAAAATAGGTTTGCCTAGCGGACCGGTTTAGCCCGCCTCTTGCTCTTGAATCTGTTCCCAACAGCCGACCAGACCACACCCAAGAGGGAATATGCGTCGCATCACCAGATTGTTAGCCCTTGCAACGATTGCCACCCTGGCCACGGCGGTCTCCGCCGGGACGGCTCGGGCGCAGGACGTTACCGCCGTTCCGAAAGAGGTGGGGCGAAGCGCCAAGGCAGGCGTAAAGTCGGTCGGAAGCAGCGTGCATCACGTTTTGAAGTCAGCCGGGCGCAGCACCAAGCATGCGCTCTCGCACGCAGTCGGTGACACCATCCACGACCCGAATCATAAGCCGGGCGGCCTGAACAAGGCAGCGCGCAGCGTCAGCGAATCGATCAAGCACGTTGGTCGCTCCGCCAAGTCGGGCGTTCACGAAGAGGCGAGCGACGCGCACAAGTCGCTTCAGAAGACGGGGAACGACGTGAAGAAATCGCTCAAGGATACCACGCACCACTCGTAGAAATCCTGCGTGGCAGAACAAGGCAGCCCCGGCGCACCGCGCCGGGGCTGCCTTGTTTCTTATGCGATAATAATGCGTGTCACGCGGTGGCTTACCGAAGCTGTTCCACCGCGCTTCCTTCACGCAGCACGGGCTTTACCTGATGAGCTTCGGGGATTTTCCGGGAGTCCCTCGAGTGACCGGTTGACTGTCTCGCTGAGTCTCGATGTAATTGCGGCGGTGACAGCGCTGAGCACCGCGCTCAGCGCTCCGTCCAGCACGGTGCCCGCCCGATCATTCACTGCGTTCGCCCCGCCGCGGACCTGCTCGCGCACTTCGCGCGCCGCTCGACTCGTGGCACCCGTTGTCGCTAGCAGAATCCCCGTCCCGAATGCCACGGCTGCGAGCGTGAGTGGGTGCTCATCCACGACTCGCCGCGGGTCGACTTTCTGTTCGAGAGCCGCGATTGACGTACCAAGCCTCTTGCGAGTGGCATCTATCTGACGGCGGATTTCGTGGGATGTTTCAGCCATGTAGCTGTCTCCTTTAATGATTTCGCGGTCTCGCTCGGTGCGAGCTTCGTTGCTGACAGCGCACTCACTCCGCGTCGCGCAACGATCCACGTACTCGCGCCGAGTACGACAGCCACCACGAGCGCCGCCAGCCACGTTCGACCCTCAAACACGTACTGCGAAAGAACGAGCACCGCACATGTGATTGCAGCGCCACCCGCGAACAGGCCGAGCGCGAGTCCGGCTGCGATCATTGTCGCACCGTGCGTGAGCGAAAGCAGCGACTCCAGGACCTCGGCGCGAGCAAGCCGGATTTCGTCCCGGACGAGTTGCGCGCTTCCATCGGTAATTTCGCTCAGGAGCTCGCCCAGCGACCGATTGGGAGTGCCGCCCCCGGCCAGTCGTAAGCTCATCTTTACTTCTTCGCCGCGCGGCCGAGGAGAAAGCCC
Source organism: Gemmatimonadota bacterium (assembly GCA_030946285.1). Lineage (GTDB taxonomy): Bacteria > Gemmatimonadota > Gemmatimonadetes > Gemmatimonadales > Gemmatimonadaceae > Fen-1247. The sequence goes on along the minus strand of JALYYT010000201.1, from coordinate 1,003 downwards.
GCCCCGGCGGCCATCAGGAGTGTCCGAGCAGGATGCTCACGTACCTGCTGCTCGAGCTTCTGCGTCAGATCGTCCACGTTTATCCGGTCAATCAGGCTGTTGGTAAACTCGGTGGCCTTCGCCTGTAGCTGGCTGACGGCATCTTCGACTTCCGACGCACCCTGGCCCGCAAGATCCTTCGCCTTTTCCGCGACATCATCGACACCCAGGCTCTTTGCGAACGATACATCGTCCGTTTTCGAAGACGAGGAGCCTATGGCGGAAGTCGCGCTGGAATTCCCCAGGCTGCCCTGCTGGGTCGAATTAGTGGTGTAGCCGCCGTCGCCGGCGGAAGTCTGCGAGTTGTCAGGAATCGCCATGATGTCTCCGTTATTGATTGTGGAATCGTGACGCGCCAACGATGTAGCGCCATTCGCCAATGAAGTCGCATACCACATGCCACATCGACCTGACGCCACCGCGCATGCGACGCTCGGTTCAGACGCGATGGCTGGCCGGGATATCCGCTCTGCCGTATTTTCGCGGTGCCCCGCCCAGCTGCCTCATTCATCTTCTCCGATGTCAATCGGGATTCATCGTCACCTACACACCGAACGGACGTCCGGGCTTTCGGCTGGGCGAGGCTCCCGCCGAGGAACGCGCGCGGGAGGCCGCGGAAAAACTCGGCGCGCCGCCGCGAGGCGCGATACCGTGACCTCCGCTGGACTAGGAGCCTGTGCCCCGGATAAGCGCCATCCGTGCGGCCACCATCGGCGGCGGCTTCTTTATAGCGCCATCGTGATGGCTCCTGTTTCAACACGCTTCCCATGGCCTTCGTAATTACGACGTACTGATGATCATCACGTACGTCGCTCTCCAACCAGTGCAATGACAAAATCTCGCCGCGATTTCATCAAGACGGTATCGGCCGTCGCAGCCACCAGCGCAATCGGCTCGCGTGGCTTCGCCTCCGTTGATCGGTTGGTAGCTCCCCAGCCTTCAATCGGCGATCCCACTTATCGTG
>JALYYT010000168.1 GCA_030946285.1 Gemmatimonadota bacterium | reverse complement strand
ACCATCTACCGCTGCCCCTAAGCTACAGCCCCGGTCAACGTGCCAGTAATCCGCCCGCGTCGGAAAGCTGTCATCGGCCCATCCTGAATCTCCCTGTGCAGTCGGCGGCTCCGCCGTGGTTCGACAGTTGCCATAGTCTACGCTGGAGACACAGATTCCTGCCCGCGGGATATTCCAGAACCGACGCCGCACCAAATTCAGGTTGACAGCTACCGTGCGGGCTCCCGGCAGCTCTAGAGGAAAGAACGATTCAGAAAGACAGCACAGCGACCCTGACCAGGAATCCCGCGCCCGACCCCGCGTTATTCTCTGGTCCAGGTGAGGTCCGGGCGCTCTGCCGCGAGCTGGACTGGTCGGCCACGCCCCTTGGCGCCGTCGCCGAGTGGCCACAGAGCCTCGCGACCGTCGCGGGAACCGTTGTGGCCGACGCGTTTCCGATGATTCTCCTGTGGGGGCGCGATCTCATCCAGATATAACGACGCCTACATACCGTTCCTTGGCGAAAGGCATCCTTCTGCGCTCGGCATCCCCACCAGAGATTGCTGGCCCGAAGCGTGGGATTTCAGCGGACCGATTTTCGCTCGTGTCTTCGGCGGAGAAACCGTAAGCTTCGAGGACCAGCTCTACCAGCTTCTTCGGCGGGGCCCTGACCAGCCGGCGGACGACGTCTACATCACGCTGTCTTACATTCCGGTGCGCGACGAAGCCGGCGGCGTCGGTGGCGTGCTCGTGACATTGCTCGACACGACGGACAGCGTTCGCGCGAAACGCCTCGAGGATGAGAGGCAACAGCTCATCGCAAACCTCACCGTCGAACGTGAACGACTGCAGTCGGTGATCCTGAGCATGCCCGCGCCGCTCGCGTTGCACCTCGGGCCCGAGCTTCGCTTCGCGCTCGCCAACGAAGCATACGGACGGATCTCGGGGCACCGGGATCTGATCGGTCTGAGTCCGCGGGAGGCCTTCCCCGAAATCGAGGGACAGGGCATCTACGAGCTGATGCAGAACTCGTACGACACCGGCGAGCCATGGCTGGGCACCGAGTCGTACGTCTACTACGATCGAAATGGGCAGGGAATGGCGGACTCGTGGTGGGATCTGCACTTCGTTCCAATTCGCGATACGAGTGGCCAGGTAGCCGGCCTGCTCAATTTCTCCGTCGACGTTACGGACCAGGTGCTCGCTCGACGTCACGTGGAGCGTGGACTTGCCGAGAGTCAAGAAGCGCGTGTCGCGCTCGAGGAGGCGAATGTCGCTCTCGCCGAGCAGCAGCGTCAACGCGAGATTGCGGCCCGGCGCAACGTGGAAAGCACCGCCAAACTGGAAGCACAGGCGGTGGCACTCCAGGCCACGACGGTGCAACTGCGGGAGCGCACCGAAGAGGCAGAGGAAGGCCGTACCCGCCTCGCGCGCGTGCTCGAAGGTATTGGCGACGCGTTTGTCGCAATCGATCGCGACTGGAAGTACGTGTATGTGAACTCGAAAGCCGCTGACATGCTTCGCCGCCGCGCGGAGGATCTGATCGGAAAGCGCGTCTGGACCGAATTCCCGAAGGCGGCGAAAGGTCCCACGCATCAGGCTCATCTGCGCGTGATGCGAGACCAGAAGCCCGAGCATATCGAACAGTACATCGAATCGTGGAACCGATGGTACGACATCCGGATTTATCCTTCACCCGACGGCCTGCTCACGTTCTTTCAGGACATAACCGAGCGAAAGCTCGGCGAGACGGCGCTCGACGCGAGCATTTCTCGCGAACACAAGCTGCAGGATCTCACCGAAGGACTCGCTGCAGCTCTCACACCAAGAGACGTTGCCGCTGTCGCGGTGCATGCAGGCATGGTCGCCGCGAACGCCGACCAGGGCGCATTCACCTGCCTGTCCGACGACCGCCGGCAGTTCGAGGTTCTCGAAACCCTCGGCACCATGGCGAGCCACAACGAAATGTGGCGACATTTTCCGAACACGAATCGTTTGCCTGCCGGCTACGTCGCGCACTCGCGTGAACCTCTCTACGTGACGTCGCAGGCGGAATACATCGAACTGTTTCCGGAGCTCGAGTCATCGGTTCGAATGCACGGCATCGCCGCCGAGGTCGCACTCCCGCTCATAGCGGGCGAGCGTGAGACGGGTCGCGTGGTGGGGACACTGCATCTCGACTGGGCGACGCCTCGGGAGTTCAGCACCGAGGAGCGTGCGTTTTTCGAGACGATCGCCCGTCAGTGCGCGCAGGCTCTCGACCGAGCGGAGCGTTATTCTGCCGAACGCGCTGCGCGCGCAGAAGCCGAACGCGCGGCAGCTCGCACAGCTCGGCTGCAGCAGGTGACCGCAGCACTCGCGGCCGCCGTCACGACCGAAGACGTGGTGGACGTGATGCTGAACGACGGTCTGATGTCTGTAGGCGCTCGCGCGGGCCTCGTATGCCAGCTCGATGCCGATGCGACGTCGATCGACCACATCTGGGCGCTCGGTTACCCATCGCGGGATTTCAGCTGGTTCAAGGAAAACGCCCTCAAGCTTGCACTCCCACCGCGCGACGTCGTGCGAACACGCGAGCCCATATTCCTGGAGTCGCCGGAGCAATGGGAAGCCCGATACATCGACCCGGTCCTCGGCGCCGGATCACCGCCGGCGGTCGCCGCGCTGCCGCTACTCGTCGGCGACTCGCTCATCGGCGTGATGGCGCTTCGGTTCGGGGAGCCGCGCCAGTTCACCGCCGCGGACCGCACGCAGATCATCAGCGTCGCGAGCCAGTGCGCGCAGGCCCTCGAACGAGCCCGACTTCTCACCGCCGAGCAGGCGGCGCGTGCGGATGCGGAGCGCGAGCGCGCCATCGCTGACGAGGCCCGCCACGTCGCGGAGGCAGCGAACGAAGCCAAGAGCCGGTTTCTGGCGAACATGTCCCACGAGCTGCGACAGCCGCTAAATGCGATAACCGGATACGCAGATCTCGTTGCCATGGGAGTCCGCGGACCAGTCACTAAAAAGCAGCACGAGGATCTCGAGCGGATCAAGGCATCCAGCAATCATCTCACGTCGCTGATCGGCGACATTCTCGAGTTTGCCAAGATCGAGGCGGGGCAGCTCGCCTACAACATCACCGTTGTAAGCGTAGTGCCCACCCTGCGCGAGGTGGCGTCGTTCGTGGCGCCGCAGGTGAAGGAAAAGCGGCTGAGGTTCACTCTAGCTGAATGCGAGGATCCCCTGGCGGTTCGCGCGGATCGCGACCGGTTCGTCCAGGCCGTGCTCAACCTGTTCACGAATGCGGTCAAGTACACCCAGGACGAGGGAACCATTACCGTGTCCTGTGGTGTGGGCGGAGAACTCGCCGACATGATCGACATCCGCGTGACCGATACGGGAATTGGCATCCCCGCCTCCAAGCTGTCAACCGTTTTCGACCCCTTCGTTCAGGCACATCGCGCACTGAACCGCCCCGCCGAAGGCACGGGGCTCGGGCTCGCTATCGCGCGCGATATGGCCCGCTTCATGGGCGGCGACCTGAACGTGGAGAGTGTCGAGCACGTGGGCAGCACCTTCACGCTCTCGCTGCCGAAAGCCTGATTCCTGTACGGATTGTTAATGTCGCCGAGCCCGATTCTGGCATCCAACTCGCTAATAACGTGACGGATCAAACACCAACCGGAGAATCGACATGGTAAGAACCGCACGCAGGATCATGACGGGACTGTCCCTGTCTGCAGCAGCTCTCGCCTTCGCGCCCGCAATGACCGCAGGCGCGCAGCAGACCCAGGCGACAGTGAAGGCCAAGCATCATAGCATACTGAAGGGCGCTGCCGTCGGTGCCGTCGGCGGGCACCTGACGCATCACAAGCATGGCACCATGATCGGAGCAGCAGTCGGTGCTGGTATCCAGCACCACCGCAACAAGAAAATCAACTAGTAGCGAACGACGAACGGCGCTCGTGCCGAGCGCCGTTCGTGCAACTGGCTCCGGACGCCGTCAGTCGCGAAGAAAGTCGAGCATCAGCCGGTTGAGGTCCGCCGCATGCGTCGCCGCAAAACCGTGCGGAGCACCTTTCAGGACTTCCAGCCTGCTGCCGCTGATCATGTCGTGCGACAGCTTTCCCGAGACATCGAAAGGAACGATGCGATCCGCATCGCCGTGCACGATCAGAGTGGGGATATCGAACTTGCGCAGATCGTCGCGGAAATCCGTCGTACCGAATGCAACGATGCACTGTTGCGTTCCGATCGGTGAAGCAGCCCAGGCGATCGACTTGCTGAACGGAATCAGATCCGAGCTCACGTTCCCGTAGCCGGCATCGGAATTGAAGAAGTTCGGAAAGAACTGCTCGAGAAAACCGATACGGTCCTGCTTCACTCCGGCCAGCATTCCGTCGAAGACGGATCCGTCAACACCGCCGGGATTGTCGTCTGTCTTCAGCAGGAATGGCGGAACCGCACCGAGCAGCATCGCCTTCGACACGCGATTGATTCCGTAGCGCCCGATAT
>JALYYT010000126.1 GCA_030946285.1 Gemmatimonadota bacterium | reverse complement strand
GTCGCGTACGGTGCGGAGATTGGCGGTTACATCTTCGCCGACGCTTCCGTTACCACGCGTCGCACCCATCACGAGCAGACCGTCCTGGTAGGTGAGGCTCACCGCAGCTCCGTCGATCTTCAGTTCGGCGGAATAGCCCGAACGCAGGATGTCCGAACCCGCGATCCGTGCAAGGCGTTCTTCCCACTCGCGAAGCTCGTCGTCGTCGAACGCATTTCCGAGGGAAAGCATGGGCACAGCGTGAGTGTGCTTTGCCAGTGAACTCTGTGGTTCGGCGCCGACTCTGTGCGTCGGGGAATCGGCCGTGCGCAGCTCGGGGTACGACGTCTCGAGCTTCTGCAGCTCTCGAAAGCGCGAGTCGTAGTCCGAGTCAGCCATGGAGGGACGGTCGAGTACATAGTACTCGTGCGAAGCGCGGTGCAGCAGCTCGCGCAGCTCGGCGCCGCGCCGCGCTGGCGAGGCGTCGTCGTAGCTAGGCTGCTCCGTCCCGCTGGCCCGTCTGCGTGGTGTGCTCATTGAACTCGCGGCTGTCGAATCTGATTACGCGGTTGCGGCCCGTTTCCTTCGCGACGTACAGCGCCTCGTCCGCTGCCCGAATGAGCGCTTCCTGGTCCGTAACTCGTGGATGAGGCCATGCGGCGACGCCGCAGCTCATCGTACCATGAAGCGACTCTCCCTCACCATACGCGAATTCATGCTTCTCGACGCACTCGCGGATACGTTCGGCGAATGTTACCGCCGCGTCCAGCACGGTGCCAGGGAGGAGAAGGACGAACTCCTCACCGCCGTACCGGCCCAGCCGATCTATCTCGCGCGCTTCGGCTTGTATCACCTTGGCGAACTGCTGGAGAACGACGTCACCCACCTGATGGCCATACTCGTCGTTCACGCGCTTGAAATGATCAATGTCGCACATGACGAGCGCAAGCGGTTCGTTGAGGCGCTGAGAATGCTCCCACATCTCGTGAAGGCGCTCCTCGAGCGAGCGACGATTGGCGGCACCTGTCAGCGCGTCCGTGCTGGACAGAACCTGAAGCTGCGCGTTGGCGGCGGATAGCTCCCGCTCGCGCTGTGCAAGCGATGCCTGCAGCGACTGGATACGCAGCAACGACTTGACGCGCGCGTCCAGCTCGCGGAAGTTGATCGGCTTGGCGATATAGTCGTCGGCGCCCGCGTCCAGCCCCTGGACCATGCTCTCGGTGGTGTCGAGCGCCGTCTGCATGATGACGGGGATGAACGGGAGCGACTCATCGCTCTTGAGCCTTCGAACTACTTCGAGGCCGTCGATCTTGGGCATCATGACGTCGAGGAGAATCAGGTCGGGCTGGGGCGACGCATACACCCGCTCGAGCGCTTTCTCCCCATCCTCCGCCTCGTCCACGATATAGCCGCGCGCTTCCAGCCGCGCGCGGAGAACCATGATGTTGTCGGGGTGGTCGTCTACGACGAGGATTCTTTTGGCCGGCTCATCCGCCATCGGGCCGACCAAGGAACCGCTGCACCTCGGCTACTACCGCCCGGGGTTCGCACGGCTTCGCGAGATAACCATCGCACCCGACTTCCATGGCCTTTTCGCGGTCCGACGCCAAGGCGTGCGCGGTCAGTGCGATGATCGGGATGTGTTTCGTCGCAGGGTCGTGCTTCAGTACCTGCGTCGCTTCCCATCCATCAATCACAGGAATGGATATGTCCATGAGGATCAGATCGGGTTGCTGGGCGCGCGCTTTCGCGATACCCTCTTCACCGTTCAGAGCCTCGATGACACTATAGCCAAAGTGCTTGAGGATCGTCGAATAGACGATTCGGTTGTCTTCGTTGTCTTCCACGAGCAACACTAACTTTCCAGATTCGCTCATCCACTCCTCGCACGGGTATTGCACGCCCTGCAAGCAAGATTCTTACCAAGACCGGTTCACCCAAAAGGATATGGACACGATTCAGGATACCCCGGAAGAAACATTTGGCGGGAAGATTCGGCGACGGTTGGGCCGCACCAGCGAGAATGGGACGGCGCGACCCCGTGGCAAGCCGTACACGCAGGAGCGGGAATGGCGCGTGGTCGCCATCCTGGGTGCGGGACTGGCGGGTGCGGCGATCGGTGCGGGACTCGCATTGCTGGTAGCGCCTCAATCCGGCGCGCACACGCGGCTGGCACTGACGCGCGAGCTTCGCCGTCGGCGTCCCTGGCGATCCAGCCCGTGGGAGCAGCTTGGCGAGGAGCTGCGAAAGGCCGCCAAGCGCCAGAACTTCAGGCAGCCTGGCGGTGACGAACTCGAGGATTAGGTCCCGGCGCTGATGTTTCGCGGAGGGTGTTCATGACCCTCCGCTTCCCTTCAGAGCTTGCCCATTTCGGCCGTCGCCTGCGTCTTGAAGAGCGGGTCGTTGTAGTCGATGAGCTCGCCGGAGATGACGGCCTCGTACTGGGTCCGGGCCTGCGCTGTCATTCCCACGTCCGCGTAGACTCGCGCGAGATCGAGTCTGTGGACGATCCTGCGCGGGTCGTTCGTGACCGCTAGTTCCATGTAGCGCCGAGCGCTGGGCCAGCTTGCCTCGCCAAATATCTGGCCGCCCAGGAAATTACGGGCTACCATCCGCGTGAGACCGTTCAGGCGCATGATCTCTGCGTTCCACACTCCCATGACATGCAGGCAACCGGCATGCTTCGGCTCCAGCTTGAGGCACTCCATCGCCTGATCGTGAATCTTTGCGGCGTACTTGATACGGTCGCGCGATCCCATGGTGAGCGCCATGCGCCCGAACGCCTCGGCGAGAACGAAATGACCGTCCGCGCCATTCGGATTCGCCGTCACTGCGCGCGAAGCGTATTCCTGGGCCGACTTGTACATGGCCGCTCGCTTGTCGGAGTCCGGCTCCCTCATCGCAAGGTCGACTTCGGACCTGGATATGCGCCACAACGCTTCGTAATTGTTCGGATCTGCGGCGAGCGCCTTCTCGTAGGCCGACACGGCCTCACTCGCGTTGCGCGTATCGAACGCTGCATTGCCGCGCGACACCCACTCCGTCGCGGACTGCGCGGACGCCGATAGAATCGGAGATACGGCCGCGACCAGGGCGAACCCGGCGATTTTGAGCTTGCGAAGCATAGAAGTGTCTCCAAACGGGTGGAAGCTGCTTAAAATACCCCGATGATCGTTCCACGGCTTATCGAGCGCAAACGCGACGGCGGGAGTCTGACAGCATCCGAATGGCGCGAGCTCATCCACGCGTACTCCTCAGGTGGCGTCCCGGACTACCAGATCTCCGCGCTCCTAATGGCGGTGTTCTTTCGCGGAATGACGCGGGACGAAACAGATGCCATCACGGATGCCATGCTGAGTAGCGGTGCAAAGCTGGACCTGTCCGCCATGACGATTCCCCGGCTCGACAAGCACTCCACCGGAGGCGTCGGCGACAAGGTGTCGATCATTCTTGCGCCGTTGATCGCGGAGCTCGGAATCGCCGTCCCGATGATGTCCGGGCGCGGCCTCGGCCACACGGGCGGGACGCTTGACAAGCTCGAATCCATTCCCGGATTCAGGACCGACCTGTCTCTGGCCGATGCCCGTCGGCAGCTCGACGCATTGGGTTGCGCACTCATCGGGCAAACGGGTGAGATAGCTCCCGCTGACAAGAAGATGTATGCGTTGCGCGACGCCACCGGTACTGTAGAAGCCATTCCGCTGATCTCCGCCAGCATCATGAGCAAGAAGCTGGCTGAAGGTCTCACCGGTCTCGTGCTGGACATCAAGAGCGGAAGCGGGGCATTCCTGCCGGAGCTGGAGCGCGAGATCGAGCTCGCGAAGACCATGATCGATCTCGGCAAGGATCGTGGGTGTCCCGTGGTTGCACTCGTCACGGCGATGGATCGTCCGCTCGGCGTTGCATGCGGAAACGCTATCGAAATACGCGAATCGATCGAGTTTCTTCACGGCAAACCGCCCGAAGATCTCGCCACCGTTACGTATGCGCTCGGCGCGGAGATGCTCATTCTCGCGGGAGTCGCCGCGGATCACGATGAAGCGCACCGAATGATGCGCGACTCGATCGCGAGTGGCCGAGCAGCTGACCGCTTTCGCGCGATCATAGCGGCGCAGGGCGGGGATCCGCGCGTGATGGACGATCCATCCCGACTTCCTTCCGCGCCGGTGCAGATGGAGTACCGCGCGTCGCGTGATGGCATCGTGCAATCGGTGTCGCCAAGGGAGATCGGCCACGGAGTCGTCGCGCTCGGCGGGGGACGCAGAACGATGAGCGACGTGGTCGATTCGCGCGTTGGCTTTGATGTATTCGTAAAACCCAATACGAGCGTATCCGCGGGTGACTTGGTCGCGATCATTCACGCAGCAGACAAACCGGCGGCTGAAATGGCTCGACGCATGCTGGACGGCGCGATCGCGATCGGCGACACTGAAGTCGAAGTATTACCGCTCGTTTCACACCGCATCACTGACGGTTC
>JALYYT010000124.1 GCA_030946285.1 Gemmatimonadota bacterium | reverse complement strand
CCGGCGGGGCCTTCCTTCGCCCGATACGCCAGGCCGGACAATCTCGAATACGATGCGAACAGCCGCTGATCACCGAAGAATGGAACTCCCTCCGCTGCCGCCGAGAATCCGTACGAGGCTGGCTCCTGGCACGTGAGCTCGGGGCAGGAGTCAATCTGGCGATTGCCGATGAGCAGCTCGGAGGAGTAGTTCCCCCAGCGGCTGGTACGCAGTCCGATCGTTCCGCCTATGGTCAGATTGCCCGCAACGTGCTCGTTGCGCCACGTGAGAGCGTAGATGTTGAGCGGGTCGATGAGTGTCGGGTCATAGGACCTGCCGACACCATACGTCAGCATCGTTTCCGAAGCCCCGACTTCCAGGTCATGCCAGCGCACCGACAAGCGGTGCGTATAGAAATACCGCGCGTAGACAGCGTCAGGCTGAAATGCATCATCGAGGCGTGTCGCTACCGACGAAATGTGAACCCTGTCGGTGCCGAACTGCGTGTACAGATGATCGTAAGTGTACGGCGCGCTTCCCAGCTGCAACCCCTGCAGCGACGACGGCCCCCAGTTCCGCGCGATTCGGCCCACAAAGACCGTCGCGTATTTCCACTGGCCGCTGACGTAGGCATCCTCGGTGCGTCCAGCGATGACGCGATCCTGCTTGCCCGCGAAATCCGGATCGTTGTTGAGGCGGTTGTCTATTATCGGGTGCACCAGCACAGCGAGCGGTCCGCCAACCATTGCAAGCCGGAACCCGAAGCCGCCTGTCACACTTCTGTTTGTGTCGGCGAGCATGAGCTCCCGCTGCCCTGACGTCTGCGCTGTGCTGAAGAGATCGGCGTTGGCGATGAACGCCGGATCGTCGGCCGACGTGGTCGCACCGCTCGCCGAGACCGTGTAGCGCTGCAGCGCTGTGCGCAGCGCGATCGCGTACGAGCGTATCACGGGGGAATGTTCGTGCGCGAGCGCGGTGTCGGCGCCGGCGGCAAGTTGCGCCGCGGTGTACGGACGCTCGAGCAGGGAAACTCCGCGGAGCTCACCGCGCGCCATGAGCGCGTCGGCATATCGATACGCGATGTCGTCGAGCGGTACGTAAAGTGAAGCCTGCGCTGACAGCGAAGTGGCAAGGACGAGTGTGAGGCCGGCTGCGGCAACTGTTGCGACAACTGTCCGCACCGCATGTCGAAACAGACTCAAGTGGCGCTCCAGTGCGGTGTAGTGGAATTGTCACGGTCGTAGGCGTCGAAGGCTTCAAGAACCTCCTCGACCGACACCGTGGCCGCGCCAAGCTTTCCGACCTCTACGCCAGCCGCGAAGTTTGCAATCACGGCGGCTTCGGATGCCGAAGCGCCCGCAGCGAGCATCGTAGCGAGATAAGCGGTCACGGTGTCGCCTGCGCCCACCACGTCGTAAACCTCGCGTGCGGTCGTTGGAATGCGGCCGACCTCGCCGTCCGCGGAAACGAGCACCATTCCGTTCTCGCCCAGGGTGAGCAGCAGATGCTCGACACCGAGCCTGGCGCACGTAGCCGGAAGCGCCTCCGGAGAGCCGATATCGAGAGTCGCCCCCACCGCGGATTCCAGCTCCCGCCTGTTGGGCTTGAAGATCGTTGCACCCTTGAACTCGAAGAAATTCCGGAACTTGGGGTCGACGACTACCGGGATTCCCTTCGCCTTGGCCGCCTCCATCGCGGCCCGGATCACCAGCGGCGAAAGTACTCCCTTGTTGTAATCTTCCAGAACAAGTGCATCGGCTCCTCGAACAACTGTTCTAACCGCCGATATGAGGGTCGTCGTCTCGTCGCCACCGCAGTCGGCGTCGTCCTCCTCGTCCACGCGGACGAGCTGCTGGGCGCGGGCGACGATCCTGGTCTTGGTGGTCGTCGGCTTTCCGCTCGAAAGTACCCCTTCAACTGACGCGCCCGCGGATTCGAGCATCCTTCGAAGCTCGCTGCCGGCTGCGTCTGCTCCTACGGTACACACCATGCTGCAGGACGCGCCTAACGCCAGCACGTTCTGGGCAACGTTGGCCGCGCCCCCCATGGCGTGCCGCCGGTCGCGTACCCGCACCACCGGCACCGGCGCCTCGGGAGAGATGCGCTCCACGTCGCCCAGCAGATACACGTCGAGCATGGCGTCGCCCGCGACAGCCACGCGATATCTTTTCGCCGAGTCGAGCAACTCGACCAGCCGTTCCCGCCGTATCGTCTCAATCATCGCCTACCAAGCTAGCCCTTTGGCGCGGGCGGGCAAAGGATCGCGACACGGGGCAGGGATCGGCACCGGCATGTCC
>JALYYT010000120.1 GCA_030946285.1 Gemmatimonadota bacterium | reverse complement strand
ACGGTGCGAAGACAGTGCCGCGCACGATTAGATCGCCTGCCGTAGCATTCCAGGTCGGCAGCCATTCGAGGACACGCTGCCACGCCATCCGGCTCGATGCCAACTCGACCGGAGCACCGTTGGATTCGATGTCCAGCCGGATCAACGGCTCTCCCACGCCGTTCTCGAAATCGGCGGACCCGGCGAACTCGATCGCACCGCGATGCGCCTGGGACAGCAGCCCGATGGCGTGGATCGCGCCGTCAGCTGGATGAACGCATGGGAGTGACACCCAATGGTTGCCCGTGACCTGCCATGGAATCGCCGGAGACTTGCGCAGCCTGAACCTCACTTAGCTTTGGTTGACACGGGGGAGAGGCGAATGCTAACGTCCCCGCGTCGCGCCTACAACGATTTTCCGGGAAGCACATGCCTCGTCGCCGTACCACAGCCGCCCTTTTCGCCCTGTGCGCCCTTGGGGGCGGTGGCACCGCGGGCGCTCAGGCGGTCACCGGGCTCGGTGATGATGCGACGACCACGCCGTCGGGAAGCTTCAGGATCAAGGTCCAGAGCGACTGGTCCTACTACGATCAGCTTTTCGTCTCGCCCGCGCCAGGAGCGGCCGGACTGCTCCGCCCCCTTGGCGCGCGATTCACCCTCGACTCTCTTGGCGCAGCACAGCTCCCGATTCTGAACCCCGTCCAGGACAGTCTGCGTGCCATCACGGGAATGGCGGGGCTCAAGGTCAGCCTCGGCCAGACATTCGCCCAGGTCACGAACCGCGTAGCGAGCGTGCCAATCTCGATCGAAGCCGGCATCGCGTCCTGGCTTTCGGTCACCGCCACCGTACCGATCGTGCACACACGCACCAGCGTGTTCTTCCGCGCCAACCAGACGACGAGTGCTGCGAATCTGGCTGCGAATCCCGCTGGCACCGATCCAACGGCGCGAACAACGGACTCGGCGCTCACGCGGCAGATGATGACCTCGGCAAGCGCCGTCCAGTCATACTGCAGCGGATCTGGTGCGCGTGATCCGAAGTGTTCCGGATATTCCTCGCTCGTAACTTCGGCAACCACGCTCGGAAACTCGCTTTCCAATCTCTACACATACGGGCTGCTCGTTCCAACGCGAGGGAGCACGATTCAGAGCGCGGTCGACGCGCGCATCGCGACGATACGAACAGCACTCAATGCATTCGCCTCCAATTCGGCATCCGGTGTTCCGTATGTCGCAGCGACCGGCGTCGTGGGTGCACCGGTGCCTTTGGCGACGCCGACTCTCCAGGCGCTGCTTACGAACGCCCCGTATGGCGTCGGGCTCGATCCATTGCAGACTGTCGAGCGAACTCACATCGGTGACGCCGAGCTCACGGCCAAGGTGAAGCTGTTCGACACTTTCGCGATGCGCGGTCAGTCGCGATTCGAGCCTTCCGGAGTCAACGCGCGACTGTCAGTCGCCGGGGGATACCGCTTTCCGACAGGGGCGCTGCCGAGCGCCAACGCACTCACCGACATTGGAAGCGGCACGCACGTGGGCGCGGTGCTTCTGCGCGGCTACGCGGACATGTCGCTGGGAAGGCACTTCTGGATTTCCGGGATCGGACGCTTCGCGAAGGCTGCGTCCGACTCGCTTTCGATCCGGTTTGCGCCGGGCGTCGCCTTCCCGTCTGCTTCGAGCATTGTGGGCGTGAGCCGGCAGACAGGCAACCTCGCCGAGCTCGACGTGCTTCCGCGGTGGGTGTTCAACGACTTTGTCTCGATCGGCGGTGAATATCTCTATCGGCACAAGCCGGCTGACCAGTTCACGAGCGGCGGCGTTAACCAGTTCACGAGCCGCGGCGTGGCTGTGCAGGGCCTGAGCGCAGGCACCGAATTCACCGAGCAGCGCGTCGGCGCAGGTATCGTGTTCTCGAACGCGCACGCGGTGAGTCTCGGCAAGTCGAGCATTCCGTTCGACGTGAGTTACCTCCACACCGAAACTATTGCGGGAAGCGGCGGCGCTGTCCCCAAGCTGATCAACGAGCAGATACTCATCCGGCTCTACTTCCGGCTCCGTCGCCAGCAGTAACTCGCGCGCTGATTGGTGCGTGGCTCGCTACCCCGCCGCAGCCTGAAGAAGCTCACGCGCGTGCGCGCGGCTCGCCTTGCTCTCCGGATCGCCGCCGAGCATGCGCGCGATCTCCGAAACGCGATCGTTTGACGACAGCACGGTGATGTCGGCGGTGGTAACGCCGCCACGCGCCCCTTTGGCAACGACGATGTGATGATGTGCGCGCGCCGCGATCTGCGGCAGGTGCGAAATCGCGAACACCTGATGCTGCTCGGCGACGCGGCGCATGGTATCCCCAACCTGCAGTCCCACGCGCCCCCCGATGCCTGCATCCACTTCATCGAAAACGAGCGTGGGCACATGATCAACGGTCGCCAGAACCGTCTTGAGGGCGAGCATGACTCGAGCGAGTTCCCCGCCTGACGCCACACGCGCGAGTGGGCGTGGGTCGTAGCCTACGTTGAGTGCGACGCGGAACTCGACGTCCTCGGCGCCCTGCTGTGAAATCTCCGCCCGCTCCGCGAGCACCACGCTGAACCGACCTGATTCCATTCCGAGCTCCGGGAGCTCCGCCGAAACTGCCTTGCCGATCGCGGTAGCGGCGCGCTTGCGTAGCGCGGAGAGGCGTGATGCGGCAGTCTTGAGCCTGTCCGCTGCGTCGGCTTCCTGCCTGCGCATCTGCGCGACGTCGAATTCCGCCGAGTCGACCAGATCCAGCTCGGATTGTGCCTGTGCTCCGGCCGCGATCACGTCGGCGAGAGTGCCCCCGTACTTCTTGCTCAGGCGAAAGATCAGCTCGCGCCGTTGCCTGACACCCGCAAGCCGGTCCGGGTCGAGCTCGACACTGCCCGCATATTCGGACGCCGCGCGAGAGAGCTCTTCCAGAGCATAGTATCCCGTATCGTACAGCTCCTGCATGCGAGCGGCGCTGGTGTCGATCCGCGCAATCTGACCGAGCGCACGGTGAGCCGACGCAAGTCGAGCGAGCGCGCCAGCTTCGTCGTCCGAGAGCAACACCGCGACACTTTCGGCGAGAGTCCGGAGCTCATCCGCGTTCTCGAGCACGCGTGCATCGTCCTCGAGCTGTACATCCTCGTTCGGTGACAGACGCGCGTCGGCAATCTCGGCGGCGACGTGGCGAAGATAGTCCGCCCGCCGCTCTGCTTCGGCGCGCCTGCGTGTGAGCTCGGTGATTCGGGACCGGATGTCCACGAGTTCACCGTACAGCCCGACAACCTCACGACCGACTTCGCCGGCCTCGGCGTAAGCGTCGAGAATGATGCGCTGGGATTCGGCGTCGAGCAATGTCTGCGCCTCATGCTGGCCGTGCAGGTTGACGAGCGTGCGGCCCACTTCCGCGAGCACCGTGGCAGTCACGGGAGTACCATTGATCCAGGCGCGTCCGCGACCCGTCGCCGCGATCTCGCGCTTGAGCACCAGAGTGTCGCCTTCGGTTTCGATGCCGCGCGCATCCACCATCGCCAGCAGATCCGAGCGGCCCTCGAGCTCGAAAACACCTTCGACCGTGGCGCGATCGGCGCCTGGCCGCACGAGATCCGCGCTGGCGCGCTCGCCGAGGAGGAGGCCGAGCGCGCCGACGATTATTGACTTGCCAGCGCCCGTCTCACCAGATAGAACGTTCAGGCCTCGCTCGAGCGGCAGTGTTACCGAATCGATGATCGCGAAACTCCTGATGCGCAGCTCTGTCAGCACTGTTTCGGTTGGTCCCGCGTTGGAAGTCCACCCCAGCCGAGCTTGACTCGAAGTCGATCAAAGAAGCTGTTGCCCGTAAACCGAACGATACGCACGGGCTCGGGTGCGCGGCGTACCGTAAGCGTGTCACCCGAACCCAATTCCGTACCCGCCTGACCATCCACCGTGATGAGAACTTCCTCCGGCCCGTCGACAGTCTCGAGAACAACGGTCACGTCCGGCGGAAGGACTATCGGCCGGATCGCGAGCGCGTGTGCGGATATCGGCGTCACGATTATCGAGTCGAGGGACGGAGTAACGAGGGGACCACCGGCGGAAAGACTGTACGCCGTGGATCCCGTCGGAGACGCGATCACTATACCATCGCAGTTGTAGGCACCCAACGCTTCGCCGTCTACGGACACGCGCACGGACAGCATTCGCGCGAAGCCGCCCTTGTGCATCACTATGTCATTTAGCGCGTGCCAGGAATCGCTCGAAGAACCATTGGCGCGATCAGTGGTGCCCTGAAGAGCCATTCGCCTGTCCACGTCGTAATCGCCCGAAACGACAGCGGCGAGAGCGTCGCTCAGCTCGTCAGCGCTGCAGCTGGTGAGGAAGCCGAGACGCCCGAGATTGACACCGAGAATCGGGACAGGCGCGCCCGCGAGGAATCGAGCCGTCCGGAGCAGAGTCCCGTCGCCTCCGAGTGAGAGCACGACGTCAATCTGCGACGCAGTTACAAGCTGTTCACGTGCATCGTCGTCGCGGAGGCCCGGCTCGAAAAGGAGTGAAGCTCCGAGCGCGACGGCTTCGCTCTCGAGCGCGGCGAGCTTGGAATCGAGCGCGGGGTATCCTCGGTGGCCGATTACACCGATTCTCATCAGAGTGTCACCGACTCTGCGGCGCTACCGTGAACCGCGCGAACTCGCGCAGCAATCCCCGCAGCATCAAGGCCAGTGACCTGGAGCTGACGTCTGCGCGATGCCTGTTCGATGAAGGCGTCCGGGACCCCATGTGCGGCAACACGCACGTTCGGATCGAGGCGTGCGATGACCGATGACATGTACGCGCCGAAACCGTTGACGACCGTTCCTTCCTCTACGACGAGAATCTGCTGGTGGTCGGCCAACAACGCATTGAGCGTGACTTCATCATGCGGCTTGAGGAAACGGCAGTTGACGACGGTTACGTTGAGCCCATCCTCGGCGAGCGTTTCCGCTGCCGCGAGCGCTTCACCGACCATTGTTCCGACGGCGAGAACCGCAAACTCCGACCCGCGACGCAATACCTCCCACGTGCCATACGGAACGGCGGGGATCTCCGAAATCCGCGCGACGAGATCCGGTGCAGCATCGCGAGGATACCGCAGCGAGAACGGGCCGGCTTCGAGCGCCACACCAGTCCGTAGCAATCCGAGCATCTCGGTTCCGTCCTTCGGTGCCGTTACCGTCATTCCCGGAACCGCGAGCATGTAGGCGATGTCGTAAAGTCCCATGTGAGTGGGACCGTCCTCGCCGACTAGACCCGCACGGTCCATCGCGAAGATGACGGGAAGGCCCTGGATCGCCGCGTCGTGCACGACGTTGTCATATGCGCGCTGCAGGAACGTGGAATAGATCGCGCAGACGGGCTTGATACCCCGCGTTGCGAGTCCCGCGGCGAATGTCACGGCGTGACCTTCGGCGATACCGACGTCGAAGAAGCGTTCGGGGAACGCCTTGGCGAATGCTCCGGTTCCCGTTCCGCTCGGCATCGCCGCCGTGATCGCAACGAGGCGCGGTTCGATTGCGCCGAGCTCGGCGAGTCCCTTGCCGAACACGCTCGTGTAGTTGGGATTGGCAGATGACGTGACCACCTGCTTGCCAGTAGCAGGATCATGGCCCGCTGGGAGCGCGTGCCACTTCTCCACGTTTTCGCCAGCCGGGAAACCCTTTCCCTTCTTGGTTACTACGTGAATGAGGCGTGGGCCTTCCATCTCCCGTACGGCGGAAAAAGTGTCGAGCAGCGCGTCGATGTCGTGGCCATCTATCGGGCCGAAATATCTGAAGCCGAGTTCCTCGAAGAGCACACCCGGCGTCAGGAAGGATTTCATGCTCTCCTCCCACTTGCGTACGAGTGTACTCATGCCGGACAACGGTCCCGGCATGCTGTCAACGATACTGCCGATGGCGGACCGCATCCTGTTGTAGATCGGATTGCGCTGAATCGAATTGAGATACTTGGACATCGCACCAACGTTCGGCGCGATGGACATCTCGTTGTCGTTCAATACGACGATGAAGTCACGGCCGGACGCGCCGGCATTGTTGAGTCCTTCGTATGAAAGTCCGCACGTGAGCGCGCCATCGCCGAGCACCGACACGACCTTGAACGACTCGCCCATGATGTCGCGACCCACCGCCATTCCAAAGCCCGCCGAGATCGCAGTCGCTGCGTGGCCGGCTCCGAAAGTGTCATACTCGCTCTCCGCGCGCTTGAGGAAACCGGAGATACCATCTTCTGTCCTCAGCGTCGAGAACTGGTGCGCTCGTCCGGTCAGCAGCTTGTGCGGGTAACCCTGATGCCCGACGTCCCAGACGATCTGGTCCGAGGGAGTATGAAATGCGGTATGCAGCGCGATGGAGAGCTCGACCACTCCCAGTCCCGCGCCGATGTGTCCACCGGTGCGTGAGCATGAGTCGATGAGGAAAACACGCACCTCATCGGCGAGCGTTCTCAACTGATCCCGTGTAAGAGACTTCAGGTCCGACGAAGACTGAATGCGGTCGAGTAATGCCATCGTAACCATCAATGCGTGCGAGTGATCACCAGATCGGCCAGGTGACGCAGGTCCTGGCTCAACAGGTTTTGCTCCTTCAGTGTCGTGCATCCCTGCTTCGCGAGATGCGCTGCGCGTTTCATCGCCCCGTCCACGCCGAGCAACGCAGGATACGTGCTTTTCCCAAGCACTGCATCACGTCCGGCCGTCTTGCCCAGTTCGATGCTGGATGAGGTTACATCGAGCACATCGTCCACGATCTGGAAGGCAAGTCCCAGGTCGCTGCCGAAATTCCCCAGCGCTTGAACCGCCCTGTCAGGGGCGCCAGCCGCCATTGCGCCGACGCGGCAGGAGGCGGACATCAGGGCACCAGTCTTGGCGCGGTGAATCCGCTCGAGCGCATCGACGGAGGCAACCGGCGTATTCTCCGCGATCAGGTCGTGCAACTGCCCCCCAATCATACCCGAAGATCCTGCGGCCTGCATCAAGACCTCTACGATGGGACCGCTTCTGGTGGATCCACGATGCATCCGGTTCACGGCTCGTGCAGCGACTCTCGCCGCGAGCGGAATCAACACGATTCCCGCGAGGACGGTCGCCTCGACGCCATAGACCTTGTGAGTCGTCGGCCGCCCGCGACGAAGATCATCGTCGTCCATGCACGGCAGATCGTCGTGCGCGAGCGAGTACGCGTGGAGCATCTCGACGGCGGCGGCGAGACCCGAAACCTCTCCACCACCGCCCGCAGCGTGATACGCCGCCGTAACCATGATACCTCGCAACCGCTTCCCAGGTCCGCGAAGCGTATACCTGATACTTTCCGCAACTTTTTCGGGCATCGGTGGCAGATGCTCGCATTCCCGCGCCAGAGTTGCGTCTATCGCGCTGCGGTACGGTGCGATGTCCACTGC
>JALYYT010000112.1 GCA_030946285.1 Gemmatimonadota bacterium | reverse complement strand
GACGATGCCGGATGATCTCGGTGATCTGCGCGAGACTTCCCGATGCTTCCTTCACTGCAACCACATTCTGGTGCTCCGCGAGCTCAAGAGTGGTATCTGCCGTAACGTTGCTTGCGGTGCGTCCGGGCACATTGTAGACAACTATGGGAATGTCCAGGGTATCCGCGATAGCGCGGAAGTGGGCAATTATTCCGCGCTGCGGGGGCTTGTTGTACGCGGGTGACACATGCAGCAGGTGGGTCGCACCCGCGTCGCGCATCATCCGGGAATTCGCGAGCGCGCGCGCCGTGTCGTTCGAGCCTGCCCCCGCAATGACGGGAATGCGGCCGGCGACGACCTCGACGGTGATCTCGACGACCTTGCGCTGTTCTTCAGCGGTCATGGTAACGGCTTCGCCCGTGGAGCCGCACGGAACGATGCAGTCTATTCCCTGCTCCACCTGCCATGCGACGAATCGTCGGAGCGACGTTTCATCAAGCTCACCGGAAGGTGTGAACGGCGTGACGATCGCAGTGCCGGCGCCCGCCAGCATTACAGAACCCGATTTCATCGTCCATCCTCCCCGGCAAGAACGTCATCCAGCGTGAATACACCATTTCGACCGACCAGCCAGCGCGCCGCTGCGAGCGCGCCCGCCGCAAACACTCGCCTGTCCCGGGCTTCGTGCGTTACCACGATCTGCTCGAAGGCGCCATCCAGAACAAGCGTGTGCGTCCCCGGTACCGAACCAACCCTGACACTGGTTACCGGGAGTTCAGTACCGGAAGCTGCAGTGAATTCCTTCTGAAGCATTCGGGCGGTCCCTGATGGCGCGTCCTTCTTGGCGCTGTGATGCGTTTCGATCATCGCCGCTTCGAATCCCGGAAGCAGAGAGAGGAGTTCACCAGCATGACGAACGAGATGCGCAACCGCGGCCACACCGATCGAAAAGTTGGCGGCCCAGAGTAGCGCGCCGCCCTGTGCGGTGACGATGTCGGTAACCTCCGGGAGCTCGTCGTACCATCCGGTGGTTCCGACGACGACGGGGCAGCGAGCGACCAGACAGGCGCGAATGTTGGCAACGGCAGACGACGGCTCGGTGAACTCGATCGCCACGTCTGCGCCGGCCAATGTCTCGGAGGTGATCGGCGTGCGCTCATCGAGGACCGCGACGACCTCCACGTGCGCCGCGCGCGCGACGGCTTCCACAGCGGCGCCCATCTTGCCCGGTCCTATGATCGCAATCTTGAGAGTGGTCATGCGGGCGGTGCTGAAAAGAACTCCGCATGCAGGGCTCGCATCGCATTCTCCATTGCCGCACCGTCAACGACCACGGTCAGGTTGATCCCGGTCGCGCTGAGAGAAACCATATGAATGTGTATATTGCCGAGCGCCCTGAGCGCACGTCCCATGCAATCACCGCTGTCGCCGATACCGGATCCGACAATAGCTACGATCGCACGATCCCGCTCGATGGAAACGTCGCCGAGCATACGGAGGTCCACCATCAGCTCGTCGAGCCGGTTCGCTTCGTCGAGTGTCACGGAAACGGAAACCTCAGACGTCGCGACGACGTCAACAGAAGTGCGATGACGCTCGAATATCTCGAACGCGCTCCTCAGAAATCCCTGCGCCAGGAGCATTCGCGGCGCACTCACTCTCACCAGGGTGACGTCATTCTTTGCAGCTATCGCCGTCACTGGCCGGCGCGGTGCATCGAATGTGATGCGGGTTCCCGAGTGCACGGGGTTACGCGTGTTGTATATGTAAACCGGGATTCCTCGCCTCACGGCTGGAGCGATCGTATTGGGATGCAATACCTTCGCTCCGAACGAGGCAAGCTCGGAAGCCTCGTCGAATCTGATCTGCGGAATGAGTCGAGCGTCGGCGACGAGCCGCGGGTCGGCGGTGAGCATGCCGTCAACGTCCGTCCAGATCTCGATGTCGTCGGCGCCGAGAGCGGCGCCGATGAGTGAGGCACTGTAATCCGATCCGCCGCGGCCGAGTGTGGTCGTGATGCCGGCTTCCGTCGCTCCGATGTAACCGCCGAGGATCGGAACAATCCCATCGCGTAGAAGCGGGCCGAGTGTGTCGCGGGCGCGGTCAGCGATGAGATCAGGCCGCGGTTCTGCCTCCGTGAAGTGGTCGCTGGTCACCATCACATCTCTTGCGTCAACATGCTGCGCCTGAATGCCAAGTGCGCGAAATGATTCGGTGACGAGGAGGGATGACATCTGCTCACCGAAGCTCGCGACTGCATCGAGACTGCGCGGCGTGATGTGGCCAAGGGTCGCGAGCGCTTCCGCGAGGCTTGCGATCTCGTCGCACATGGCAGCAATCTCGGCGGAAGTATCAGCCGCATTCGGACTGTCCGCGAGCAACGACTCACACATGCCGATGTGACGTTCGCGGATGTGCTCGACGGCGCGCACCGCCCCAATGAGGTGACCATGCGCCGCCTGTTCTGCCAGTCCGAGCAACTCACTTGTGGTACCGCTGGCCGCCGATACGACGACGACGGGGCTGCGCGAAAGTCGGCTGGATACCACGCTCGCCGCGCGCCGTACTGCATCGGCATCGCCTACCGACGTTCCGCCGAACTTTACGACGATCACGGCCGGTCGAGGTAGCCCTGCGTGACGAGCAGCTCCGCGTTCATGATCGCGCCACCGGCGGCTCCGCGAATCGTGTTGCTTCCCATTGCAACGAGCCGGATATCGAGCAGCTCGTCCCGCCGGATCCGGCCGACGCTCACGGCCATCCCACCACCGAGCGCGACGTCGCGCCGAGGCTGCGGCCGGTCCGGCGCCGCGTGTACGACAAGGGGCCGCGGGGGATGCGACGGCAGCGACGCTGCTTCGCTGCGTCCTGTCCAATCGGCGAGAATGGCAGTTACGCGTTCGGGCGTTTCGCTTGTGCGAAGCCCTATGGACATGCAAACCGTATGACCATGTTCCACCGGAACACGATTGGCATGCGCACTTACGCGAAAGTCGGCGGCTTCAATTCCGGTCCCGTTCACGACGCCGAGCAGCTTGCCGAGTTCGGTCTCTATCTTCGGTTCCTCGTCGCTGATGTAGGGGATGACGTTGCCGAGTATGTCGAGCGAAGGAACTCCGGGATAGCCCGCGCCCGACACTGCCTGCATGGTCGAAATGAAGAGCGTGGTGATGCCGAGGGATTCGTGGATCGGTGCGAGCGCCATCGCCGCGACGGTAGCTGCGCAATTTGCGTTGGTGACGATCGCGCCTTTCCATCCGGTGCGAATGCGCTGGGCTTTGATGACCGACAGGTGCGGTGCGTTGATTTCGGGAATGAGAAGCGGAACGTCGCTGACCATGCGGTGGTTCTTCGCGTTGCTGCAGACGAATCGTCCCGCATCCGCAAACTGCTTCTCGATGTCCCCCGCCACTCTCGAATCGAGCGCGGAAAAGACGACCGGTGAGGACACTCGTGCCGGGTCGCATCCCGTGACGGTCAGACCGGCTACAGATTCCGGCATGACGCCCTCGAGCCAGTGCGCAGCATCGGCGTAGCTCTTCCCCGCCGATCTGTCAGAGGCGGCGACCTCCGCTACGTGGAACCAGGGATGATCGCGGAGGAGGCGGACGAAAGTCTGGCCGACTGCGCCGGTCGCGCCCAGAATGGCGACCGGAATGCTGGCAGACCTGCGCGCGTTACTCGACATCGCCAGCCAGGAGGCGGGTGATCATCGAGGCGTAGGCCGTGACACTGCTGCGCAACTCGCCCACGTCCACGTATTCATCGGGCGTGTGCGCGACGTGAATTGAACCGGGTCCGAAGAGCAGCGGAGTACCCCAGCGCGAGAGCAGCGGAATATCCGACGTGTAGGATACGGGTGCGACCTCATAGCCGCTCATGGTGTGGAAGCGCTGAGCGGGAATGGTGGATCCAAATTCGACTTCGGCGCCGCCCGCCGCCGCCCATTGCGACACGAGCTCCTTTACCGGCGCAACGTCGCTCACCAGACGCAGCATCACCTCCGACTCTGCGGCGCCCGGAATGATGTTCGCTTCGGTCCCGCCGCTGATCGTTCCGATGTTCACTGTGGTGCTCCCCAGCACTTCATCCGACGGAAACGGAACATCGTGAATCGTGGGAAGGAGGCGGATGAGCGGCTCGATGGCGGATTGTCCGAGCTCCGGATAAGCCGAGTGCGCTTCGCGACCGCGCGTTCGCACGATGAAGCGAAGCGAGCCCTTGCAGCCGCTCGCCAGCTTGCTCTCGGTCGGTTCGCCGTTGATCAGGTAGCGGCTGGTCGGCGCCAGGTTGTTGGCCGCGCGCGCACCATCGGAGCCCTTCTCCTCGCCGACGACGAAGAGTAGATCCACTCGGTCCTCGCCTGCGGCGTGCAGGCTCTCTGCCGCAGCCATCATCGCGGCGGCAATGCCCTTCGCGTCGCAGGCTCCGCGTCCATACAGCCTGTTGCCACTCAGTCGGGGCGGATAGAACGGCGGAACCGTGTCGAGGTGGGTGGAAAGTGTGACGCCACCACCGGTGCGGGACGCCCAGACGTTGCCACGACCCGCGCTGACTTCCTGGACGGAGACGTTCCATCCGCGGTTGACGAGCCAGCGAGCGACGAAGTCGATTGCGGCTCCCTCGTCACGCGTGAAGGACTGGATCGAGAGAAGTTCCGCTGCGAGTGCGACGACGTCGGTCATGCGCGCAAGTTAGCGTGAGACTCCTCAGCGCGGGAGCGAGTGTGTCGCGCGCGGTTGCGTGCCGACGAGTGCTGCGTGAACCCACGAAGCGTTTGACGATGTATGCGACGACCGGACGAGATCGATGCAGCGCAGCATGACCCCCGGTCCGAGTCAGAACGCCAGGTCCTGCAACTCCCGGTTTGCCCCTCTCCTGCCGTCGTCGCGCGCGCCCTCCACAAACATCTGCTGGGCCAGACGATTCGCGTCACGCTTGTACGAATCGTGTTCGCGCTCGCCCTTCTCACCAAGCTCGGCGAGATGCCGAAGATCGAGTGCCCGCCCCGCTTCGCGGAAGATGCGGAACGCGTCCTCGGCCTGGGCTGACATCACCAGATCCCGGACGAGCCGCTGGAAATCACTTTCGATAGCGGTGTCTGCGAAGTCGCGCGATCCGAAGTCGCGCGATCCCAAGTCGCGCGAGCCGTGAACCGTAGCGTCGCGGGTGCGCCTGAGAACGCTCGCGCTGGGCGGCCCAAGCTCACTCTCGTAGTTCTCGAGCATCGCCTGGTGTTCCTGCATCGTGGCGATATATCGCGTGCAGAGGTCACGGAACCGCGCGTCGTCGGCCTGGGACTCATGGTTTTCCAGGGCTCGCAGGAACGCCCGGTGCTGAAGGACCGCGCGGTGGATCTGATCCTTCAGGAAGTCGTTACCCTGATCCATCTTCCGTCTCCGTTGCGATGATACC
>JALYYT010000099.1 GCA_030946285.1 Gemmatimonadota bacterium | reverse complement strand
GTACTGGGGCGGCAGGATTCGAACCTGCGGTCTTCGGATTAACAGTCCGGTGCTTTGCCAGCTCAGCTACACCCCAATTGCAACACGTCGCGACAATCGTCAGCGATCCCGCGCCTCCGAACGCATGAGGCCTACTCGACACGCCTGAATGACGCGTGCCGCTCGATGCCGCAACATCATCCCTTGGAGGCTCTCTCGCGTTCAGTCACGAGTTCCCGGGCGCGGACCAGCGCCGAGTCCAGGTCGGGGAACATGTTTGCCTCACCCACTTCGGTCAGGACCTGCGAGCCTGCGAGCGCGACCAATGGCTGCATGTGTACTCCCGACAGCAGGACCGTCGTTCCGTCCTTCCGCGTCCGGTGTACCACGTCGCTGAGCGCCCGCAATGCCGTGGAATCGAGCGCCGGAACATCGCGCATGCGAATGATGAGCACCTTCGGCTTTCCCGCGACACGCGCCAGGGTGTCCTTGAACATCGCAGCGACACCGAAGAAGAACGGTCCGGCGACCTCGTAGACTTCGACTCCTGCGGGGACCTCGCGGCGGCGCACACCATCGGGGTCGAAAATGTAGCGATCTCCGGCTTCATCCCACTCCGCCCCGTCGCCGTCATCGGCAAGGGACGAGGCGTTGCGATCCGCTGGCCGCGTCAGATCCGTGACCGTCGTTACCGTAGCCATGCGGCGGATGAAGAGGAACGCCGCCAGGATGAGTCCGACGCTGATGGCGACGGTGAGATCGACGAGAACAGTAAGTCCGAACGTAGTCAGAAGCACGGCAACGTCGCTCTTTGGCGAACGAAGCTCGGACGCGAAGTTTCGCCACTCACTCATGTGGTAGCTGACCACGACGAGTATCGCCGCGAGAGTCGCCATTGGAATGAGCGCAGCCCAGCGGCCGATGAATAGGGTGATGACCAGGAGCGTGAGAGCGTGGATGATACCGGCCACCGGTGTGCGGCCGCCATTCTTGACATTCGTAGCGGTGCGCGCGATCGCGCCTGTCGCCGGAATACCGCCGAAGAGCGGTGTCACCATGTTGGCCACACCCTGCGCCACGAGCTCCATGTTGGACCGGTGTCGCCCTCCAGTCATGCCATCCGCCACCACCGCCGACAGGAGTGACTCGATCGCCGCCAGAAAGGCGATTGTGAGCGCGGGCCCCACGAGTGATGTAGTCTGCGCGAACGAAAGGTGCGGCATCTGCGGTTGTGGAATCGACGCGCTTATCGCTCCGAACCGCGCGCCGATGGTTTCCACGGGAAGATGCATCATCGTCACGAGTACGGTGGTGACGATTAGCGCAACGAACGTCCCAGGAATCCGGCGATTCACGTGCGGCCAGAGGAGGATGATAGCGAGCGCCAACATGGAGAGGCCGATCGCCGCGGGGCTCACTCCACTCGCGCTCCGAAAGTACGCGTCGAGCTTCTCCACGAATCCTGCCGGCACGGTGCCCATGTGCAGTCCGAGCAGATCCTTGATTTCGCCGGAGAAGATGATGACAGCGATGCCGCTCGTGAATCCGGTGATCAGCGGTTGCGGAATGAATCGGATCATGGATCCGGCCCGCGCCAGTCCCATGATCACCAGAAACACACCCGCCATGAGAGTCGCCACCGTGAGGCCGTCGATCCCGTATTTCTGGACGATCCCGTAGACGATGACAACGAAGGCGCCGGTCGGTCCTCCGATCTGTACCCTCGAACCACCGAGCGCGCTGATGATGAAGCCGGCGATGATCGCGGTCCAGAGACCGCGATCCGGCGTCACGCCGCTAGCGATTGCAAAAGCGATGGCGAGCGGAAGCGCGACAACGCCGACGATGACCCCGGCCGTGAGATCACCGAGGAACTGCGTCCGGTCGTAGTTCTGGAGTGACGTTACAAGCTTTGGAACGAGCAAGTGCGCGTGGGTCGTCACGGAGGATCTGTGCGGGAGCGCGTGAGCGATCTCGCGGATATTGAACTTGCGTTCAGTAACAACTTACCCCATATTGAACGTATGGTCAATAGAGTATTTCGAGAGCCCGCCAGTGCCCGGGACTAAGGCGAACGAAGCTGTCAGGCGCGAGCAGATCAGGTCTGCGGCCTACGAGCTTGCTGCAGAATTCGGGTTGCGCGCCATCACGATACGCGATGTTGCCGAACGTGCAGGGCTGAGCACCGGGCTGGTGCTTTATCACTACGGAACCAAGGAGCAGCTGGTACTCGATGTGTTGAGCTGGGTTCTCGAGACCACTACAGCGCTTCGCATCGGGCCGGACGTCGCCGGCACCGCAGCACCGGGAGAGCGCCTGCTTGCCCTGCTTCGCCAGGAAATGGTGCGCCTCTCGAGCGAGTCCCTTCGGACCAGGCTGTTCTTCGAGTTCTGGAGCGCGGGTCTCTGGGATCCCGCGATCGGCGTACGCATGAAGCACGAACTCGACCGTTATCGCGAAGCGTTCAGGCCGATGGCGGCAGAGGTCCTCGCCGCAGATCCAGCGCTGTTCCCCGGCGTCACGGCGGATGGGCTCGCGGCCGTCATCGTGAGCTTCATAAAGGGATGCTCCGTCCAGTCGCTGATCGAGCCCGGGCTCGACATCCGGGAGTTTCTGGGAGCAGCGGAAGGACTGCTCGCACAACTGTCGCGAATACCTGGGCCTGCGAAGTCCGTCGCTGCACCGACACACACACGAAAGACGACACGAAAAAAATCTGCCACTCCCACGTTGTAAACCTGGACGCTCATATATAGATGAACAATCTCCCCGTAACGCCAGAGCCTGCTGCGATCTCTGCAACGGAGCCTCGCCGCAGCACCGACACACCGCTCGCGCTACCGTCATTCGGCCGGCTCATGCGCCTCATCGGGCGGAGTCTCAAGCTGAGCTGTCCGCATTGCGGGCACGGTGCCGTTCTCTCGAAATGGAAGGTCACCGTGAGAGAGCGCTGCTCCCATTGCAATTTTCGCTACATGCGGAGCGACGACAACTACTTTGACGGCGCAATGTTCTGCAGTCTCATGATAATGGAAGCGGTCTTCGCGATCACCCTCGCCGGATCCGTGATTCTGATGTGGCCCAACGTTCCGTGGGACGCGCTGACATACGTCGCTGCCGGCGGAATGATCGTACTCGGCCTCATCATGCAGCCACTGGGAAAAGTTGCGTGGCTTTTTCTGGATGTAATGTTTCGTCCGATCTTTCCGGCTGAATGTGTCTAAGCGTGCGACGCCGGCTGCGGGATTGGGCTGGTCGCACCAGGCGCTTCGCGCTTCGCGCGCGTTTTCCAACTATTGTCGGCGATACACCCGGTGCATGGATGTAACGGACCCTTGGGAGACCGTTCCCGTTCTGGACAGGTAGAATACGAGGTCGGTTCCCGTGACACGCGAGTAATCGGTGCGCGGCTGGCCGGAGGCGGCATCGACGTAGGAAAACGTGAGGCTGTCTCCGGTTATAGTCGCGCGTCCCGTCTCCACCTGCGTCGTGGAATCGGGGACACTCGCAGGACTAGGGAGCGAGCCGGTACACGGGTAGGAGAGGCGCGACGAGCGTGTGACGCTGCCATCAGATGCAACCTGGAGAATCGATGAGTTGAGAAGCTCGGGACAGGTTGACGTTCTGGTATCACCGGGAATCACCGAAACGGACGCGATTACCCGTAGCGTCACTGGCAGTGGTTGTCCGTCGTACTCGACGAGATTGAACTGGCCGACTGGCAATGAAGCAACGGGCGGCGGCGACACACTTCCGCCCCCTCCTCCGCAAGCCAACGTAGCGGCAGCGCCGAGGATGAGAGCATGGTTGATCCCGCGGCGCCGGATCACAGCCTGAAGATGAATACCGAGCGAAGTGTGTTGCGTAGAACTGATCGTCATCTTGCCTTCCATGTGGAACACTCAAATTCGCATTCGTTGCACGCCGACGTTGTCCCGTAGATCAACCGCTACTCATGGCAAACCCGACCTGGAATGTATCCTCCGGCGCAGCTATCGCTCACTCATGGCAGAATCATCAGTCTGGCACTAACATTCCGGACGCGACCCGGTAGATTCGTCCGATCCTGAACAGCCCACACAGCACGCCGATCGGCGTTGCCTGACATCCCCTTGAGGACGCGATGCTCAAGATCCGCGGATTGCTCCTGGTATGGCTGCCGCTGGCGACAGTTGGCGCCCAATCGCGCGGCACCGTCAACGAGTCGAGGGTCATCAGTCAAAAGGATGGAGGCAAGCCGGACACGGTCGTGATGCGTACCATCTCGACCGGCACTCGTACCCGGGAAGACTTCAGCGGTCCCGGTACGCTACAGGAGCCCTGGCGCACAATGGGCACGACGCAGATACTTGTCATCAATGACAGTACAACAACGATGACGTATCTGGATTCAGCGAAGAAGAGCTACTGGACGACGAACCTGAGCGCTGCGATGACGGCCATAGGGAAGAACATCGACTTCAAGATGGAGTCTGACACCGGAGCGTCTGTTACACTTGACAGTGTCGACCAGGGTGAGGTCATCGCTGGCTACAAGACAGTGCATTTTCGCGGACATTCAACGCACCGCATGACGATGAACATACTGGGCGCGCCAACGGCCTGGAATGTCCAGACGACAACGGATTATTACGTCGCCCCCGGGTTTTCTCCAGACTCGCTCGAGCTGAGTTCATCCTCCGCATCGAAACGCGCTCTGGAGATTGCGACCGCGAGCATCGCGCCGGGGATCAAGGCGCTGGTTGCCAGAAACCGGTCCGCGATGGAGCGGATGACGAAGCTCGGGACGACAGTGAAGACCGTGACTG
>JALYYT010000181.1 GCA_030946285.1 Gemmatimonadota bacterium | reverse complement strand
GGGCAGGGATCGCCACCGGCATGTCCCTTGCCCTTCCACGAAACGAATGGGACTACTCGAACGCATCAACGCGGGCGCGCGAAAGAAAATCTTCTCCCTGCAGGAGGCTTTCGTTCTCGCGTGGAACGCCTTTCGATTCATCTTCGTCCCACCTTTCTACCGGGATGACGTGATTCAGCAGATGGACGCGATCGGCGTCCAGTCGCTGGGCATTGTCGTTCTTACCGGATTCTTCACGGGCATGGTGCTCGCGCTGCAGTCGGCGGTGCAGATGCAGCGGTTCGGCGCGACTACCTACGTCGGCAGCCTGGTGAGCGCTTCGATGATCCGCGAGCTCGGCCCGGTGCTCGCGGGGCTGATGGTGGCCGGCCGGGTGGGTTCGGGAATCGCCGCGCAGATCGGCTCGATGCGCGTCACGGAACAGATTGACGCGCTCAACGTCATGGGCACCGATCCGATCAAGAAGCTCGTGACGCCGCGCCTCATCGCCGCGCTGCTCATGCTTCCAGCGCTCACGGTCATCAACGACGTGGCCGGAATCCTTGGTGGCAACGTCATCGCCAAGTTCTACCTGCAGCTGCCGACTTCGCTCTACTGGGGCACGGTGTGGGATCAGATATCAAATGGCGGATTCGTCCTTCGCATCATTCCCAACGATTTCGTGCACGGCCTGGTCAAACCCTTCGTATTCGGCGGAATCATCTCGCTCACAGCCTGTCACTTCGGTCTCCGCACCACGGGCGGCACCGAGGGGGTCGGCGTATCGACGACGCGCACGGTGGTTACCGCGAGCATTCTGATTCTGGTTACCGATTACTTCATCACGCAGGCGCTCCTGGCGCTGCTCCCGGCATGACAGACGCATGACGGCCGACGACGAGAACCCGGCGATCGCTCCACCACTTCCCGAGGAAACTCCGGAAGAAACTCCCGAAGAGGCGCGCCAGCGCGAGGAGAACGAACGTCGCGCAACCGATCGCCGTACGGCCGATCGCGATCCCGAGAGCGTGGACAACGACAGGGTCCGTGCCGCGATACGTCGCGAGATCCGGGCAGATGAAAAGGCAGACGAGGCCGGTCCCCAGGAGGAGCCTGCAAGGACCATCATCGAACTTCGAGATGTGTCGCTCGCGTTCGACCGTCCGATCCTGAGCGGTGTGTCCTTCGGAGTGCGCGAAGGCGAGACTGTCGCGGTGGTCGGTGAATCGGGAACGGGTAAGTCCACCATAATCAAGCTCATTCTGCGGCTGCTCATCGCCGACCGGGGTGAGGTCCATGTTCTGGGTCAGGACATCGAACAGCTCACGTTCGACGAGGCGCTCGAGATCCGGCAGAACATGGGGATGGTCTTTCAGGGGTCGGCGCTGTTCGACTCCCTCACTGTATTCGAGAATGTTGCGTATCCGCTCCGCGAACACACCGAGCTCGATGAATCGGAAATCGAAAAACGCGTGCGCGAAAAGCTCGAATTCGTGGATCTCGATCCCGATCAGGTGCTCGAGCTCGCGCCGTCGGAGCTCTCGGGCGGTATGCAGAAACGTGTCGGAGTTGCTCGCGGTCTCGCGGCCAACCCGAAGATCATGCTTTACGACGAACCGACTTCGGGACTGGACCCGCTGACGACGGGCACGATCACCAATCTGATAATGAAGCTGCAGCGCGAACTTAATGTCACGAGCGTCGTTGTGACGCACGACATTCGCTCCGCTTTCAGGATGGCGAGCAAGATCGCGCTGCTCCACGACCAGAAAATCGCCTTCTTCGGCTCGCCCGAAGAAATGTCCGGCTCCAACGATCCCTACATCAAGACCTTCCTCGGCGGATACTGAATGAAACGCTCTGAGATGATCACCCATGATGCGCTTCGGGTCGCGGCGTTCGCGATCGTTGCGCTCGGAATACTCACGTATGCGGTGATACGACTCGGCACCGCGGCGCATCTGTTCTCCAAACGGTATTCGCTTTATGCCTTCGTGCAGAATGCGAGCGGGCTCCGCGAAGGCGGACAGGTGACCGTCGCGGGACAGCTCGCGGGCTCGATCAAGAAGATCGAGTTCCTTCCGGTGTCCAACGATACCACACGACACCTTCGGATCACCGTGCAGCTTGATGAGAGCATGCAGCCGCAGGTGCGTCGCGATTCGCGCGTCATGCTGCGGAATCAGGGACTGCTCGGCGATCGTTTCTTCGACATCACGCCCGGAACTCCACGCTTCGCATCACTGACTAATGGGGATACGCTAGTGCTCGGCCCGTCGGTGGACTACGACGTGATGATCCAGCGCGCTGCCGGCGTGCTCACGGATGTCGCCGGACTGACGCACGAACTGCGCGCGATAACGGAATCCGTGGCGCACGGCGACGGTACCGTCGGGAAGCTGCTGACCGACAGAGGTCTGTACGACAGACTGAACTCGACCCTCGCATCAACGAGCAGCCTGCTCACACGTCTGCAGAATCCCAACGGAAGCGTTGGCCGGATGCTGGATGATCCGCAGCTCTACAACAGTCTCACGCAGATGGTCACGCAGGTGGACTCGCTCATGACGCAGCTCAACTCCGGCAAGGGAAGCGCCGGCAAGCTGCTGCGCGACGATTCACTGTACAGCAATCTCGTCAAGGTCACCGCACACGCCGACACGCTCGTCGGCTCCCTCAGCAAGGGCAACGGGACGGCTTCGAAGCTGCTGAGCGATACCACGCTTTACAACCAGATGGTCCAGGCCGTGGCTCACCTCAACGAGATTCTGGCCGACGTCAGGAAGAACCCCAAACGCTACACCAAGGGAGCGATCACGATATTTTAAGGGGTGAAGCCCGCCGCATCCTATGATATTGATGTAGCCGTAATCCGCGGTAAATCCGTCGAGTCCATCCACCGCGTCTCAGCCGCCGTGGTGATGGGCGACGAACTCGTCGGTTACGCGCGGAATCCGGAGCACGAGACGTACTGGCGGTCGTGCGCGAAGCCGTTTCAGCTCATGCCTTTCATGGCGTCAGGCGGGCTGGACGAGCTCGGATGGTCCGCGGACGAGACTGCACTCGCATGCGCCTCGCATGGCGGTGAGCCCGAGCACGTCGCAATCGCCGGACGGATGCTCTCGGACCTCGATCTGGAAGAGGGGGACCTGGCCTGCGGGGCGGCCGAGCCGCTCTCTCAACGTGGCCAGCGAATTCTCCGCGAGTCCGGCGCCCGGCCCACGCGACTGCACAACAACTGCTCGGGCAAGCACGCAGCCATGCTCGCACGGGCGCAGTCGGCCGGCTGGCCGACTGCCGGATATCACCACCTCGAGCATCCTGTACAGCAGTCCATCGTCGGTGAGATCACGCGCTGGACCGGAGTGAATGCGTCGCAAATCTCGTATGCAATCGACGGCTGCGGTGTGCCGGTCTTCGGACTCTCGCTCGAAGCGATGGCACGCGCGTATGCTCGGTTCGCTTCGGCCATCCAACGCGGTGACGAAATTCCGCGCCGGATCGGCGACGCGATGCTCGCAAACCCGTTCCTCGTGGGTGGCACGGATCGGTTCGACACCGTCGTCATGGAAGACGCGCCGGGAGTGCTGTGCAAGATCGGCGCGGAAGGCGTTCACTCGGCTGCGATAATCGCCGCTGGAATCGGTATCGCCATCAAGGTGGAAGATGGCGCCTCCCGCGCGCAGTTTCCGGCAATGATTGCGATGCTCCAGCATTTGGGCGCGCTACCACAGGAGCTACCGCAGCGACTCGCGGACATCGCCCGAAAACCGGTGCGCGACACGCGCCACGAGGTCGTGGGCGAAATTGTCGTCCGCGCAACGATGTGATCATTGGTGCGAAATGCCGCCGCGGCTTCGCCCCCGCGACAGGTTAACGTTCAGACGATGGATAGTGAGGGACTCTTCAACGATTCGATGCGGGCGCTGATCCGGATCGCCGCGACGACAGCGGGATCGCCGATCGGTTTCACGCGCCGCGCGCTGAGCGAAGCTGTCGGCCTCGTGTCGCCGGCGGAAGTGGATGAGCTGCTCCTGCAGTCGTATCTGTTCGCGGGATTTCCGCGCACACTCAACGCCGCGAAAATATGGCGCGAGCTGAGTGGCGAGGTTGCGTCGGACACTGGCGCGCCTGACGAGCGTGACAGCGCCGAGCTTCGCGCCGTTGGTGAAGCTACCTGCCGCGAAGTCTACGGCATCAAGTACGACGCATTACGCGAGGCGGTGCGCCAGCTTCATCCGGCGCTGGACGACTGGATGGTCACCGACGGTTACGGGAAGGTCCTGTCGCGTCCGGGGCTGACGCTCGCGCAGCGGGAGCTCTGCATCGTTGCAGCGTGTGCGGCATCGGAACAGCTCCCGCAGCTGAAGGCGCATATGCGTGGCGCGCTCAATTGCGGTGCGAGTCACGAGGATCTGGCGCAGACATTGTCGGCGCTCACGGACATCGTTCCACGCGAAGCGCTCGCCGCCGCGCGCGATGAATTGACAAGGATAAGGGAGAGCTGACGATGTTCATTGACAATGTGAAGGTGCGCGTGAGAGCTGGTTCCGGCGGATCGGGATGTCAGTCGTTCCGGCGCGAAAGTCTGGTTCCCATGGGCGGCCCCGACGGCGGCGACGGCGGGCGTGGAGGCGATGTGATCGTGCGCGGTGATTCCAATCTCGCAACGTTGCTCGATTACACGTATCGTGACGAGTGGGCCGCAGACCGCGGCCAGCATGGCATGGGCTCCAACATGACGGGACGCAGCGGAAAGGACATCTATCTTCCAGTTCCGACTGGCACGATCGTCCGCGACTCCGAGACGGGTGAGATCATCGCCGACGTCCTGGAGGACGGCCAGGAGTTCATCATCGCGAAGGGCGGGAGGGGCGGCAAGGGGAACTCGTTTTTCGTGACGCCAACGCACCAGTCGCCGCGGGAGTGGCAGCCGGGCGAAGATGGCCAGGAGCGGACCCTCGAGCTGGAGCTCAAGCTCATCGCCGACATCGGACTTCTCGGCCAGCCGAACGCCGGCAAGTCCACACTGCTCTCTGTGATATCCGCAGCGCGTCCGAAGATCGCCGACTATCCGTTCACCACACTGCAGCCGAATCTCGGAGTCGTACAACTCTCGGATTATCGCACCTTCGTTGTCGCCGACATTCCCGGAATCATCGAGGGTGCCGCGGAGGGCCGAGGACTTGGAATCAAGTTTCTGCGGCACATCGAACGCACGCGTATTCTTGCCATGCTGATTCCGATTGACGCTATGGACTGGCAAGCCGAGTACGATCAGCTTCGTGCTGAAGTCGGAAAGTACAGCGCGGAGCTGGCCGCCAAGCCGTTCTGCGTGGTGTTCACCAAGCTGGATCTCATGGGCGAGGACTACGTTCCGCCAATCGAGGCGCCCGGCGCATTCGGCATTTTCTCGATCAGCGCCGCGAATCGCGAAGGCCTGTCACCACTGCTCTCGGCGTGGTGGAGCGAGCTGCTTCGACTGAAGCAGGAAGCGGCAAGACCGGCTTCGGCGACCGCGCCGCTGCCGTGACCGGGACTCGCGCGTTCGGCGTCGCACGTCGCGGCTCCGGTGAATGGCCGCGCGAGCTGTCGCTGTGTCCGTCACAGCCGGCGGAGCTGCACTACACCGGCGATATGGGAGTTCTTGCGCGCCCGTGCGTTGCTATCGTGGGAAGCCGGCAGCCGACGCAGTACGGAGAGCGCGTCACGCGTGAGCTCGCAACCGCGCTCGCGTCAGCGGGTGCGTGCATTGTGAGCGGAATGGCCTTCGGGATAGATGCCACGGCCCATCGTGCCGCAATGACATGCGGCGGTGTCACGGCTGCGGTCCTCGGCGCGGGCATCGACATCGTGTATCCGCGCGCGCATCGCCGGCTATATGAAGAGATCGCGGAGAACGGTGTGGTGGTATCGGAATTTCATCCCGGCAAGGCTGGCTTCCCTGGTTGCTTTCCTCGCCGCAACAGGATCATCGCCGC
>JALYYT010000077.1 GCA_030946285.1 Gemmatimonadota bacterium | reverse complement strand
CCGCGAACAGCGCGCTCGAGGTCGCCAGCGGCTACGGCGCTGGCGACCGCATGACTTTGCCGGGCGTTGCGGTCGCGGTGAAGGACAACATTGCCACGCTGGACATGCCCACCACGTGCGGATCACGCATACTCGCCGGCTACACGAGTCCGTACGAGGCGACGGCCATCAGCCGTCTGCGTGCGCAGGGCGCCGTGGTAGTAGCCAAGACCAACATGGACGAATTCGCGATGGGCTCCTCCACGGAATCGAGCGCGTACGGTCCGGTGCGCAATCCGATAGATCCGGAACGTACACCCGGCGGATCATCCGGTGGCTCGGCCGCCGCAGTGGCCGCCGGGATCACCGTGATCGCCCTCGGATCCGAAACCGGCGGCAGCGTCCGGCAGCCTGCGGCATTCTGCGGCGTCGTCGGTATCAAGCCAACCTACGGTCGCGTGAGCCGTTACGGGCTCGTCGCGTTCGGCTCGTCGCTCGACCAGATCGGTGTATTCTCGCGCACTGTGCGCGAAGGTGCCATCGCTACTTACGCGATTTCGGGTCGCGACCCGCGCGACGCGACCTGCGCCGATGTGCCGGTACCCGATTCACCACCGGCTGTCGAGGCGTATCGCGGCAAGACGCTGCAAGGTGTCACGATCGGAATTCCGGCCGAATATTTTCCACAGTCGCTGGACAGCGACGTTCGAGCTCGTTGTGATGTCGCGATCGAAGTTCTGCGAGGCCTGGGCGCGACCATCGTGGAAGTCTCACTGCCACACACTTCCCTCGCGATTCCGGTCTATTACATAATCGCTCCGGCGGAAGCGTCGTCCAATCTCGCGCGTTTCGATGGCGCGAGGTACGGACCTCGTGCGACCGACGCCGGTGATCTTCGCGGCATGTACGAAGCGACTCGCACCCGCGGATTCGGTCCTGAAGTGCAGCGGCGAATCCTGATCGGCACCTACGTACTGTCCCACGGCTACTACGACGCGTACTACAGAAAGGCCCAGTCCGTCCGGGCACTCATCGCGCGCGATTTCCAGACGGTGTTCGCTTCCGGAGTGGATGCGTTGTTCACGCCCACCACTCCGACGCCCGCGTTCAGGCTGGGCGCGGTTACCGATCCATATGAGATGTACATGAGCGACATCTTCACCGTGACCGCGAATCTCGCTGGTATTCCAGCAATGTCCCTGCCCATCGGTCGCGTGCGTGGCCTTCCGATCGGCGGGCAGATTCTTGCGCGTCATTTCGACGAGCCGAAGATGTTCCACGTCGGCGCAGCGCTCGAAGCCGCACTCGGTGGGGAGGCACACGCATGACCGACTGGAGCACGAAGTACGAAATGGTCGTTGGTCTCGAAGTGCACGTGCAGCTCAAGACGCGATCAAAGGCGTTCTGCGGATGCTCTGCCGACTTCGGCGCGCCGCCGAATGTGAACACGTGCCCAGTGTGTCTCGCATTGCCCGGTGCATTGCCGGTTCTGAACGCCGAAGCAGTACGATTAGCGGTCCGCGCTGCGATCGCGCTCGACTGCACAGTCAACCTCACGTCTGTTTTCGCGCGAAAGAACTATTTCTATCCGGACCTGCCGAAGGGTTATCAGATCTCGCAGTTCGATCAGCCGCTCGCGGTGCAGGGAACCATCCGTGCGCGAATCCCCGGCGAGACAGCGCTGCGGAGCATCGCCGTGACGCGGCTGCACATGGAGGAAGACGCCGGCAAGTCGGTGCATGACCGATACCAGCGCATGACAGCCATCGACCTCAACCGGGCCGGCGTCCCGCTCATCGAAATCGTTTCGGAACCTGACATGCGTTCGGCGGCGGAAGCGGGCGCATATCTTCGTACTCTCAAGCAGATTCTCGAGTTCACCGACGTCAGCGACGTAAGTATGGAAGAGGGCAGCCTTCGCGTTGACGCGAACGTCAGTGCGCGGCTGCATGGCGAGAGCGAGCTTGGCACCAAGACCGAAGTGAAGAACGTGAACTCGTTCACGGCAGTCGAGCGGTCTCTACAGAGTGAATTCGAACGTCAGTGTGCGATGCTCGAGCGTGGCGAAACCGTCCTTCAGGAAACGATGTTGTGGGATGCGTCGACGGGGAGCGTGCGCCCGGCGCGGTCGAAGGAGCAGAGTCACGATTACCGGTACTTCCCGGACCCCGACCTTCCTCCGCTCATCCTGGACCCTGATTACGTCCAGCGGTTGCGCACCAGCATACCCGAGCTTCCGGAGGCGATGCGCGAGCGTTTCCGCACCGCATTCCGTCTCGGCGATCCGGAACTCGACGCGGTTACGGTCGAGCCGCAGCTTGCAGCCTACTTCGAAGGAGTGGCCCGCGCGCATGGCGACGCGAAGCATTCGGCACGATGGCTGATGGGTGAAGTGTCCGCGGCGATGAACGAGACCGGTTCCGCGATTCGTGACTTTCCGGTTCGGCCTCCGCAGCTCGCCGAACTGCTGGACATGATACGCGACGGCAAGCTGAGCCATACCGCGGCCAAGGCCGTCTTCGCGACTATGCGCGCGACTGGCAAGTCAGCCTCGGTGGTGGCTGCAGAGCTCAGCGTCACTCAGGTCGGCGACGATGAACAGATCGAAGCGTGGATATCCGAGGCGATGGCGGAACTTCCGAACGAAGCGGCGCGTTTCCGCTCGGGCGAGAAGAAACTCACCGGTGTCCTGGTTGGCGCCGTGATGAAGAAGTCAAAGGGCCGCGCGGACCCGAAGAAGGTAAACGCTCTTCTCGCGAGGCTGTCAGGTTGATGTAGTTGTGCGCGCGCGGTATTTCGCCGCGCGCGCACAGATCAGTCATCGGGGAAGATCGGCGCGTCCAGACTCTCGTGAAATGTGAGGGTTGTTTCCGGCATTCCGAATTCACGATCGGCGTCGTCGTGAATAGTGAGCTCTCCACCGCGACGAAGCGCTGCCCGTCGTACCTTCTTGGCGGCGCGAAGCGCGACGTCCCCGGACGGGTCGAGCGCGTAGGGTTCGGACACATCCATCCGGTTGAACAAGTCCATGATGAAGTTGTACGAACGCGTCATGTAGGCGGCGACTTCGGTGTTGGGCAGGTCCCACCGGCTCTTTTCGGAAATGAGCTGAAAGGCTCGCTGCCATGAGTCGGTGTCCGTGACGTAAACCATGCCGCGAAAGATTCTCCGGTTGGTGTGCGTGCTGAAGATCGTCGGGCTGAGAATTCGGTCGAGATGCTCGTCCGCTCGCGAATGATCGAGCAGAATCAGCTCTCTCGCCTTGTGCGGCGAGTCGCCGCCAAGATGAGTCTCGAAGCGGCTTTCCCAGTAACTGTGTCCGAGCGCAGAGGTCGTCGACGTCACCGTGAGCTGCTTGGGGACGTAGTAATTGTGCGCTACGGAGTCTGCCGCCAGGTGTGCGAGGTAGCCGAGCGCGAAAGCGCGCATCCGTTCGTCTGCGGCGAGGTCGTGTATCTCGAAACCGACCTTCCACGAGTGGCAGTGGCGGCCAGCCTCCGCGTATTTCTTCGCTATGCTGGTGTCAGCTGCGATTGATCCATACAGGAAATCGTACGGGAACGCCTCGAGCAGTTGCGAGATGCTGCTCGGCAGCATGGACAGCGAGCGCAGCACGGCGTCCCCCAGGAACACGTGCGTTCCGGGTGTCCATGCGTGCGCGGTCCTGGGGAAGAGAAGAAGCAGCAGGCAACCAAGCGCCGCTGCTCCTCTCAGATCAAACGCCCAGCCGCCGGCGGCGGCGGCTAATCGATTTGCGAAGATCCTGCAGTTC
>JALYYT010000057.1 GCA_030946285.1 Gemmatimonadota bacterium | reverse complement strand
ATGCCGGCTATTTCAACGCGGAAGATCTGAGAGCGGCACAGGCGCACCGATCTGTAACATCGGCATTCGGGCGTGAGGAAGCTTCAGCGTTTGCCCACACACTCGGTTTCTGGTGGAGCGTCGCGAGTCTCGAGTACTACATGGGATACGTGGACAACATGGCTAAGCAGACCACCGCGGATCTACGCGCATACGCTGATCGATACATTGTGGGAAAGCCGCACATCACCGGAGTACTCATTTCGCCCGACGCACAGAAGCAGATCCATCTTACGGCAGACGAGCTGAAGGCGGCCCGATGACGCGACGCACGCTGATAACAATGGCAGCGACGTTCATCGTCGCCGGATCCGTATCGACTTCCGCGTCTGCACAGACTGCAGCGGATACGCTTACTTCCAGCTTCTCGGTGGATGGCATACCCGTAATCCTTCGACGCAACAGCTCCAGCAACGTCGTCGTTGCCAACGTTTATCTGCTTGGTGGCGTCCGACAGGTCGCATCTGCGACGAGCGGCATCGAGCCGTTTCTGCTGTCGGTCTCGGAGCGCGGTACGCTCCACTATCCCAAGGCGGTTCTACGTGCCAGGACGTCCTCTCTCGGGAGTGACTTCGTAGTCGCGCCAAGCGTGGACTGGACGATGTTCGGAGCCAGAACGATTACGTCCGTGCTTGATTCCACGTGGGCGATATTCGCAGACCGGCTGATGTACCCTTCGATTCAGCCTGCCGAAGTGGAACTCGTGAGGTCGCAGCTGCTGAGCGCGCAGCGTCAGGAACGTGATGATGCAGACGCGTATGTATCCGATCTTGCCGACAGCGTCTCATTTGTCGGGCATCCATACTCGATCTCGCCGACGGGCAACGCGAAGTCGCTCGGTGCCATCTCGGCGGCGAATCTGCGTGAATACGAAAAGTCGCAGATCGTGAAGTCACGCATGCTGGTGATAGTTGTCGGTGACGTTACGCGCGCGCACGTCGAGTCACTGATTCACGCCACGCTCGGCAAGCTGCCAGCCGGTTCGTACACATGGACACTGCCGGATCCCGTTCCGGCAAGCGCATCATCCGCGGTTCTTGCCTCGCGTGATCTGCCGACCAACTATATCCTGGGCTATGTAGCCGGACCGCTTGCTTCGTCCCCCGACTACACGGCGCTTCGTGTCGCGGCTACGGTACTGACAGGCCAGATGTTCGCGGAGATTCGTGGCAGACAGAATCTCACCTACGACGTGCATGCCCCATTCCTTGAAAGGGCCGCGAGCGTTTCGGGATTGTATGTGACGACCATATCCCCCGATACAACGCTCAAGCTCATGAAGTCCTTCGTGACTCAGCTTCAGAACGAGACCGTCACGAACGAAGGGCTGCAACGGCTCGAGCTGCAATTCATCACGCAGTACTTTCTGGACAACGAGACCAACGCGTCACAGGCCGACTTTCTCGCGCGGGCGCAGTTGTATCAGGGTGACTACAGACACGCGATGAGCTTCGTCCGCGATCTCAAGTCGGTAACGCCGGAAGCGGTTCAGGCAGCGGCCCGAAAGTACTTCCGCAATTTCCACTGGGCCTACGTCGGCGACACGTCGAAGGTCAGCAAGACTTTGCTGGAGAGCTTCTGAACATGAGCGTGTACGAAGCGTTCCGTCAGTAGCGAAAATTGACGCGCACGGAATACACCGTTGCCGGTCCACGGTCGCGGTTGTAGCCGGGATTTCGAATGTATTGCACATCAGGTGAGACCTGGAACATCGTGCCAGCCTGAGCGCGATAGTATGTCTCTAGCAACTGTTCCGGACCGTAGTTCAGCTTTCCGTCACCGAGTAGAAAGCCGAGGCCGCCGGAGGCCAGGTAGCGCTGATGAATCGCTACAACCCCGGTTTGTGCCACGGCAAGCGCGAACCGATCATCGTTTCGGCTCCAGTGAGCTCCACTCACCTGCAATCCGGCGCTGACGTGGCGATCAACCTCCGTAAAGACAAAGCTCTCGTTATTTCCATCATTCCAGCCGACGCGGGCAAATGCTCCGGTCTCACCGCTGTCTGCCAGCGGCTGCTCGACGTTGAGTCCCCATCCGTACTTGGTTCGTCCGGGCCTTCCGTCTGCGGCAATATCCGGAGTTGAACCGGCAGCGCTCGCGATGGCCATCGCTTCGGCGTAGCTGCCCATGCGAGCGTGGTTCATGAATCCGAGCAGACGGATCACGGTACCAGTCCGCGGCGAGTTGAGCGTCAACTCAGCCTGGTCGCCGTGTGCACGACGCAGGTCGCTGTCGAACTTGTTCCCATTGGCTACGATCGGCATCTGAAAACTGCCGACTCGTACCGACCACAGCGATTCCATCCACGC
The DNA here is from genome assembly GCA_030946285.1 of Gemmatimonadota bacterium. Taxonomy (GTDB): domain Bacteria; phylum Gemmatimonadota; class Gemmatimonadetes; order Gemmatimonadales; family Gemmatimonadaceae; genus Fen-1247. The sequence continues at coordinate 4,102 of JALYYT010000057.1, read as the reverse complement.
GATTGCGACGCCGTTGGAATAACCACGCGTGTCAGCGGCAAAATCCCATGCGGTATTCTGGAACAGGGCCCAGTCCATGAACTGCTGGCGCGTGGTGTTTGCGTACCGATTCAGATCAAAGAGGTCACTCACGGCGAGTTTCCCGGCAGTGATCTCCACTCTCCGGTGATGAACGATCCCGGGCATTTGGTCCTGACCACGAATCAGAGTGTCGCGATCCAGTCCGGCAAGCGGAACCGTGTAGCGTACGAACGCGCGAGCTACGTAAGGACCATTGCCGAGGTCGAAGGTGCCTTGCCGCAGTACATCTCCGTTCGTGGGACCGGCAAGTCCGGTGACGCTGCTTATACCCTTGCCGCGAATCATTTCGACGTCGAGGTACCCCTGAAGCCGCTCTCCAGCCTGGGCCCCCACGTAAGCGCCATAAGCATGGCTTATCTTCGAGTCACCTCTGGATCGCAGACTGTTCGGTCCGGAGTACGGGCTGCGAAATGGACGCAGATCCTGACCAATCACGTTGATCTGTGTGGCAAGGACGCGTACGAGCCACGCATCTGATCCTGTTGCCGAGTCCGGAACGGATTGCGCTCCGGCTCTCCCGGTTGCGGCCGCTATAGCGAGCGAGATGCACGCAGATATTATCAGACTCCGCGCCGCCGGCGCGCGCCTCGATCCCGCCATTATTCCTGATCCCCTTCTGAATTCGGGTTTCACTCTGCGCCGACGATAACGGGATGCCGGCACGCACGCTCGAATGTGCAGCTTTCCGGCCAGCTACCGCGCCCTTCGCTGGATGCTGGTTCTCACATCATCGAGAGTCACGCCCTGAGCGCGGAGCGCGACCAGGGTATGGTAAAGTAGATCCGCCGCTTCCTCAGCGGCACGCACGGAGTCATCGTCGGCGAGCGCGAGGACGAGCTCGGCTGTCTCCTCGCCAAGCTTCTTGATGCGGAGATTGCGGTCGTTCAGCAGGCGCCGCGTATAGCTGCCGGTTGTCTGGTCGTCACCGCTCGCCATTGCCGAGCGTGCCTCGATGAGGTCAGCCAGCTCGGTGAATGCATCACCATTGGCTCCCGTGCTGAAGCAGGTGACGCTGCCGGTGTGACACGCGGGGCCGGCGGGAATGACGCGCGCCAGGATCGCGTCGGCATCACAGTCGGCTACGAGCGACACTACCTTCTGCGTGTTGCCGCTCGTCGCCCCCTTGTGCCAGAGTCCGCGAGTTCTGGAACGATAGTGCATTTCGCCGGTTTCCACAGTCCGGTCGAATGCCTCGCGATCCATGTGCGCCACCATCAGCACTGCACCCGTACGCGAGTCCTGTGTCACGACGGTGATCAGGCCGTCGCCCTTGCTGAAATCCAGATCAGACGCTTTCATGGGCTCTCGATGAGAATGTCGCGCACCTGCTTGGCGAGCATGAAGTTGGTGGCGATGATGTCGCCGCCGAACGCGGTGAAGTTTCCACGCCAGTCGGTGAAGGTGCCACCGGCTTCGGTGACGATCGGATAAAGCGCGGCGGCGTCCCAAGGGGATACCACATCGTCGATCATTACATCTGCGCGTCCGGTCGCGAGGAGCAGATAGCCGTAACAGTCACCCCAGGTTCGCACGACGCGAGCCTCCGACGCAAGTCGGTGCCATGCCCTGTCCCGATCCGGCCGCTCGGGAAACCGGTCGTCGGTGATCAGAACGGTCGCGTCCTCGAGCGATGACTGACTCGATACGGTGCACAGCGATCCGTTCCAGAAGCAGCCCTCGCCAAGCCCGGCGACGATCGTCTCGGAGACGGCTGGAAAATGCGCGCAACCAGCCAGGATCGATTCGCCGTCAGTTACCGCGACCAGCGTACCCCAGAGCGGGACACCTCTGATGAAGCTCTTGGTGCCGTCAATCGGATCAATGATCCAGCGGAACCGCGCGTCAGGTCGAACGTCGCCGAACTCCTCGCCGAGTATTCCATCCTGCGGGAAGTTGCGTTCAATCCATTCGCGTGCGAGCTGCTCGGCGCCACGATCGGCAATCGTAACAGGGGATCCGTCTTCCTTGAAGTCAACGGTGATATCCCTGCCGTAGTGGGACATGGCGAACTCGCCAGCGAGCGCGCCAAGCTCGGCGACTGCGTGCATGTAGGAATCCGTCATGCGGCGACTCTCACGGGCAACGCGGATGCACGCATGTGCGATTTGATGGCGGAGATCGTCGTCACGCCATCATGCAGTATCCCTGCGACCAGGGCTGCATCAGCGTGGCCCTCCAGGATCGCCGCGACGACATCATCGGCTGAACCAGCGCCGCCGGAAGCGATGACGGGAACGTCCACGGCATCGGCAACCGCGCGGGTGAGCTCGAGATCGTAGCCATTTCGCGAGCCGTCGGCGTCGACGCTCGTAAGCAGAATCTCGCCGGCGCCGCGACCCACCAGTTCGCGCGCCCACACAACGGCATCGAGATCAGTAGCCGTTCGCCCACCGTGCGTGTACACGCGCCAGCCTCCGTCAACTCGACGGGCGTCGATACTGGCGACCACACACTGCGCGCCGAACAGTGCTGACGCCTCGTTGATGACATCGGGACGCGCTACCGCTGCAGAGTTGATTCCAACCTTGTCGGCACCGGCGCGTAGCACGCTGGTAAAATCCTGGGCGCTCCGCACACCGCCGCCAATAGTGAGCGGAATGAAGAGCCGCTCCGCAGTTCGCTGTGCGACGGACAGGAGTGTTCCCCGCCCTTCCGTCGATGCGGAAATATCGAGAAAGACTATCTCGTCAGCGCCCTCGGCTTCATACCGTTCCGCGAGCTCTACCGGATCGCCGACATCGCGAAGGTCCACGAAGCGGGTACCCTTCACCACACGTCCGTCACGGACGTCGAGGCATACGACCAGTCTGCGAGTGAGGGTCATCTGACGTTGATGTCCACGGCTCCCTTGGTGCTGAACACGGCTCCATCTCCCCTGTCCTGCATCGCATCCCGAATGGCGAGGCCAAGCGCCTTGAACGCAGCCTCGACAATGTGATGCCGGTCGGTGCCGCGAAGAACGCGCAGATGCAACGTGGTCCTGGAGTTATCGGCGAAGCTGCGCATCCAGTGGTCGTAGAGATTGCTCGGCAACGGACCGCGATAGTACGGTCGCCCGCCCATGTCGATGCACACCTGTACGAGTGCTTCGTCCATCGGTATCGTGCGCTCGCCGTAGCGCGCGGCAGAGGGACCAAGAAGTTCCGCTATGGCCGCGCCCATCGCAATCGCGACATCTTCTACTGTATGGTGCCTGAGATCGCCTTCGGCCTTCAGCGAAAGATCCAGCCCGGAATAGCGCGAGAATGCCACCATCATGTGGTCCAGGAACGGAACACCGGTTGACACATCGCTCTTCCCTTCCCCGCGTTTCAACTCGAGGCGGATTGTGGTCTCACGAGTCTTTCTTTCGACCGCGCTTCTATCTGCCATCAGATACTCTCCGTTGTCATTCCGAGAACTCTTCCGCGACCGCGGCAGGGTCAATCGCCCCGGTATAGAGTGCCATTCCAATCACTACCGACGCAACGCCGCGATCCTGCAGGGCGCGCAGGTCTCCGATCGTGCCGATACCGCCGCTCGCGCAGACGGCGTGCTCGCTCTGGTCGACGACTTCCTCCATCAACCGGAGATCGGTGCCTTCCATCAGTCCTTCCTTGTGCACCGCGGTAACCATGACACCCGCGAGCGGCAGATCGTTCAGATCGTCAATGAGATCCAGAACGTAGCGATCGGAAGTGCGCGCCCATCCACGCGTCAGTACGCGGCGTTCGCGCACGTCGGCGGCAACGATGATCGTATCGGGAAAGGCTTCCGCCATGTCGGCGAGCCAGACCGGATTTTCTACCGCGCGCGTTCCGAGCACGATATTCCTCGCGCCGTCGCGAAGCAGGCCTTCGATCCGGTTCTCGTCACGCACGCCGCCGCCAACCTGCGCGCGCATGCTCGTCGCGCGGAGGACTTCGCGAATCATTTCGGCATTGTCGCCACGTCCCGTGGCAGCGTCGAGATCAACGATGTGCAGCCGCTGAAATCCGGCGAACTCCCACTTGTGAGCGACAGCTGGCGGGTCGTCGAGCCG
>JALYYT010000013.1 GCA_030946285.1 Gemmatimonadota bacterium | reverse complement strand
ATCGCATACTGCACATTGATCAGTCCGACGACGCCCAGCGCTTCGGCGAGCTCGACGGTGTGGCGGCGCATCGTGTCCTGTTCTTCCTCTCCAATCAGGTACGGAGGAAGGACGCACGCGGAATCGCCGCTGTGGATTCCCGCGTCCTCGATGTGCTGCATGATTCCGCCGATCACGACCTGCGCTCCGTCGGAGATTGCGTCAACGTCAGCCTCGAACGCGTCCTCCAGGAACTGGTCTATCAGAACCGGCCGGTCTTCGGAGACGCGTACCGCACGTTCGAAATAATCGCGCAGCGAATCCTCGTCGTACACGATCTCCATCGCCCTGCCGCCGAGTACATACGATGGACGCACGAGCACCGGGTAGCCGATCCGCGTTGCTGCCTCGACCGCCGCTGCGACGCTCGTCGCGGTGCCGTTCTCGGGCTGCCGGATACCGAGTTTGCGCGCGATTGCGTCGAACCGCTGCCGGTCCTCCGCGATGTCGATCGCGTCGGGCGACGTTCCGAGAATCGGAACGCCAGCCGCTTCCAGTCCGCGCGTGAGCTTGAGCGGCGTCTGGCCACCGAGCTGCACGATCACGCCTACAGGCTGCTCGCGATCAACGATCTCCAGAACGTGCTCGAGCGTCAGTGGCTCGAAGTAAAGCTTGTCCGAAATGTCAAAATCCGTGGACACGGTCTCGGGATTCGAGTTGATCATGATCGTCTCGAAACCCTGTTCACGTAGTGCCAGCGATGCGCGCACGCAGCAGTAATCGAACTCGACGCCTTGTCCGATCCTGTTGGGTCCGCTGCCCAGGATCACCACAGATTTGCGACCGGTCCGCGGAGCCTCGCTCTCCTCGTCGTACGAGCCGTAGAGATACGGCGTAGCGGATGGAAACTCGCCCGCGCAGGTGTCCACCATCTTGTAGGATGGACGGACGCCCATCGCCCATCGCTCCGCGCGAATCTGCCCCTCACTCACACCGCGCAATTCACCGAGCTGACGATCCGCGAAGCCCATTCGCTTCATGCGCCGCATCTCGGACACCGAAAGCTCGGGGAGTGCCGCCCAGCGTTGTTCCGCTTCCAGAAGCTCGCGCATCTGCTCCAGAAACCACCGGTCCACCTTCGTCAGCTCGTACACCTCGGCGACGCTGAATCCGGCGAGCATCGCGCGCTTGATCTGGAATACGCGCTCCGGAGTCGGCTGGCGCAACGCCGCGCGGAGCGTGTCGAGCGAGTCGTCGGAAAGCCGGTCGTCAACGAGCCGAGCCCCAATGTCCCACCCGGAACGTCCGGTCTCAAGCGCGCGCAGACCTTTCTGGAAAGCTTCCTTGAACGTGCGGCCTATCGCCATCGATTCGCCGACCGATTGCATCTGCGTAGTCAGATGCGCGTTCGCGGAGCTGAACTTCTCGAACGCGAAGCGCGGACACTTGACAACCACGTAGTCCAGCACGGGCTCGAACGAGGCTGGCGTGGTCTTTGTGATGTCGTTCGGGATTTCGTCGAGGCTGTAGCCCACCGCGAGCTTGGCTCCGATGCGCGCAATCGGAAATCCCGTGGCCTTGGATGCGAGCGCTGACGAACGTGACACGCGCGGGTTCATCTCGATGACGATCATCTCGCCGTCGGCGGGATTGACCGCGAACTGGATGTTGCATCCGCCTGCAGCTACACCGATCTCGCGTATGACGGCGACGGACGCGTCGCGCATCACCTGGTACTCGCGATCGGTGAGGGTCATCACAGGCGCAACGGTGATCGAGTCACCTGTGTGCACGCCCATCGGATCGATGTTTTCAATGGAGCAGACGATCACGACGTTATCGACGACGTCACGCATCACTTCCAGCTCGAACTCCTTCCACCCGATGAGACTCTGCTCGACGAGTACCTGGCTCATTGGGGACAGGTCGAGCCCGCGGCGCACGATGGCCTCGAACTCGTCGCGATTGTACGCGATTCCACCGCCGCTTCCGCCCAGGGTGAAGGCCGGACGAATTATGGACGGGAAGCCTGTGTCCTCGACCAGTGCGTACGCTTCGTCAAGCGTGGTGGCGGTGCCTCCGCGCGCGACGTGCAACCCGATTCGCTTCATGGCCTCGTTGAAAAGCTGGCGGTCCTCCGCCGTGCGAATCGCGCGCTCATCAGCTCCGATGAGCTCTACTCCGTACTTCTCGAGTACGCCGTTCTGGGACAGCGACATCGCGACGTTGAGCGCCGTCTGGCCGCCCATGGTCGGAAGGAGCGCGTCGGGACGCTCCTTCTCTATCACCAGCTCCACGAACTCAGGAGTAACCGGCTCGATGTAGGTGGCATCGGCGAACTCCGGGTCGGTCATGATGGTGGCCGGGTTCGAGTTGATCAGAATCACCTCGTACCCTTCCTCCTTCAACGCCTTGGTCGCCTGTGTGCCCGAGTAATCGAACTCGGCCCCCTGCCCGATGACTATCGGGCCGGAACCAATGACGAGAATGCGATGGATATCAGTACGCTTGGGCATATCGGCCTTCTAAGATACAAAAACGGGGCGACTTACGAGTCGCCCCGAATGAGGAGGAATCTGGAGCGGACGGGACGCTCAGGCTACCGCCTGACCCCGCGGCGCGCGGACGACCTTCCCCGCGGCGAGGCAGCTGGTGCATACCTTAACCTTGATGATCATGTCGCCCATGGCGACGCGCGCGACCTGCAAATTCGGCTTCCATGTACGGCGCGTCTTGTTGTTGGCGTGCGATACGTTGTTGCCGAACGTGACGCCCTTGCCGCAGGCGTAGCACTTGTTGCGCTCGATTCCCTTGGTGCGCTTCTCAGCGAGCTGGCTCTTCATCTTACTTGGTCTCCGGCATGAGCTCGATACGGGCCATCTCGGCGCCGTCGCCCTTGCGGTGTCCGGTCTTGAGGATCCGGGTGTAACCGCCCTGGCGTGTTGCAAACTTGGGTGCGACTTCCTGGAACAGCTTGTCGTTCACGGCGCGCTGCTGCACGTGACGTGCGGCGAGGCGGCGTGAGTGAAGCGTCCCTTCCTTCGCCTTCGTGATGAGCTTCTCGACGAACGGCCGGAGCTCCTTGGCCTTGGCTTCGGTCGTCTCGATCGCGCCGTGCTGAATCAGCGACTGCGCGAGATTCCGGAGCAGCGCGAGGCGCTGCTCTGGTGTGCGCCGAAGCTGGCGGCCGACTTTTCTATGTCTCATCTAAAAGATTCCTCGTAAGTCCTGTTGGGCGCGGTTACATCCGCGCCGTACCTGCCGTGCCCGGGCGCGATTACATGCGCGCCGTAAGTGCCGTACCCGGGCGCGGATATATCCGCGCCTTACCTGCCATTCCCGGGCGCGGGCACATCCGCGCCTTACCTGCCATTCCCGGGCGCGGATACATCCGCGCCCTACTCGTCGTCGTCGCCGACGGCTGCTTCCGCGAGCGCGGCACGGTTTGGCGGTGTTCCGCGATCCGTGATGCGCACGCCTTCTTCCGACTGCTCGTACTTCATGCCGAAATTGAGATTCTCGCGCTCGAGCAGCTCTGCAATCTCATTGAGCGACTTCTTGCCGAAATTCTTCACGTCGAGGATCTGGTCTTCGGTGCGCCGCACCAGATCGCCGAGCGTCCTGATCTCGCTGTTCTTGAGCGAGTTCACGGAGCGAACGGAAAGCTCGAGGTCCTCGATCGGCGTCGAAAGAAGCTGGCCGAGCCGCGCGGCGTCATTGCCGCCCATCTCGCTTGCCGCCGTGATCGGAGCCGACGTGTGCGAGCCGAAGCCTGCGAAATACTGGAAGTGCGTCTGAGCGAGCGCCGCGGCGTAGCTAACAGCCTCTTCAGGCGTGATGGTGCCGTTGGTCTCGACCAGCAGCGTAAGGCGATCGTAGTCCGTGCGCTGGCCGACACGTGTGGCGTCGACGGAGAAATTGCAGCGGCGAACAGGATTGTAGATGGAATCGATGCGAACAAGGTCAACCGGAAGATTCCGGTCTACGACGTGCTGATCGGACTCCACGTAGCCTCGTCCGTGATTCACGTACAGCTCGAACGTGATGTCGCGATCGTCCTGCAGCGTGAAGAGATGGTGATCAGGCTCGAGAACCGTGAGTCCGGCGGCGCCATGAATGTCGCTCGCCTTGATCGTGGCCGGGCCGGTCTTGGTGACGCGAACAACGGTACTCTCGTTCGCGTCGTCCAGGCTCAGTGTGAGTGTCTTGAGGTTCGCGATGATCTGATGCACGTCTTCGACGACACCCGGAATTGTCTGGTGTTCGTGTACGACGCCATCGATACGGAAACCCCATACTGCGGAGCCACGGAGCGACGAAAGCAGCATGCGCCGCATCGCGTTGCCGAGTGTGTAGCCGAAGCCGCGCTCGAGCGGCTGAAGCCGGAACTCGGCGACGTTCGGTGTGTCCTCGCGCTTGGTGGACTCAACCAGCTGCGGGCGTACGAGCCCGCGAAGATCAATTGCGTTAGCCATGGTGTTTTATCTGATTTTAACCGTTACCCCGCCCCTAACGCGTGGTAAGTCGGTACGAAGGTTAGGGCCTCGTTTGGTACGTGCTGCGTGCTGCATCGCGCGGAAGGTGCATGGCGCGGATGTATCCGCGCCATACTGCGGGGCGCGGATCTATCCGCGCCCTACCGCGCCTTACTTCGAGTAAAGCTCGACGACCAGCTGCTCCTGGGCCGCGATCGGGATGTTCGGGCGCGTCGGGCGCTCCAGCATCCGGCCGCTGAACGATTCCTTGTCCACGGCGATCCACGAGAGCGGCGCGCCACGGGAGGCCTGATCCATCGATACGATGATCGAGACCTGCTCACGCGACTTAGCGCGGACGCGGACTTCCTGCCCAGGCTGCACAAGGAAGCTGGGGATGTCCACCGACTTGCCGTTCACTTCGACGTGACGGTGACGAACGAGCTGGCGCGCTGCCTTGCGGCTCTGCGCGAAGCCCATGCGGTAGATGATGTTGTCCAGCCGGCTCTCGAGCGCTGCGAGAAGATTGTGTCCCGTGACACCCGGAAGCGTAGTGACGCGCTCGAATGTGTTGCGGAACTGCTTCTCACTCACGCCATAGATGCGCTTGATCTTCTGCTTCTCGCGGAGCTGCTTGGAGTACTCCGAAACCTTGCGGCGACGGGCAACGCTTGCACCGTGCTGTCCCGGAGGCGTCGGACGACGCTCGACGGGGCACTTCTCGGTGAAGCACTTGGTGCCCTTGAGAAACAGCTTCGTTCCTTCGCGGCGGCACTGACGGCAGCTTGGTCCTGTGTAACGCATGTACTAAACCCTCCGCCGCTTGGGCGGACGGCAACCGTTGTGTGGAATCGGGGTCACGTCGCGAATGGACTTGACCTGCAGGCCTGCGGTCGCAAGCGCCTGGATCGCTGATTCGCGACCCGAGCCCGGTCCCTGCACGCGAACGTTCACGCGGCGAACGCCAGCGGAAAACGCCTCGCGCCCAGCCTGCTCGCCCGCGACTGTCGCTGCGAACGGCGTGGACTTCTTGGAGCCCTTGAAACCGGCCTTGCCCGACGAGCTCCACGAAATCGTGTTGCCACGATTGTCCGTGATGGTGATCGTCGTGTTGTTGAACGTCGCTGAGACGTGCGCGAGGCCTTCGGCCTCTACGATCTTCTTTGTCTTCTTTGCAGTTGCCATGTTTTACTTCGTAACCTTCTTCTTGCCGGCGATCGCGCGGCGCGGTCCCTTCTTGGTGCGGGCGTTGGTGTGCGTACGCTGTCCACGAACCGGAAGGCCGCGGCGATGACGCGTGCCGCGGTACGAGCCTATGTCCATGAGGCGCTTGATGTTCATCGCGACTTCGGTCCGGAGCGCACCCTCGACCTTGATGTCGCGCTCGATGGCCTGACGAAGCTTGTTGGTGTCGACATCGCTCAGGTCACGCACGCGCTGTGACGGGCTGACACCCGTCTGCTCGAGAATGGACTGAGCGGTCTTGCGACCGATGCCGAAGATGTAGGTCAGCCCGATTTCGAGCTTCTTGTCGCGCGGAAGATCCACGCCCGCAATACGAGCCATTAATTAACCCTGACGCTGCTTATGCTTGGGATTGCGGCTGCAGATGATCCTGATCACGCCCTGGCGCTTGATCACCTTGCAATGCTCGCAAATCGGCTTGACGCTGCTACGTACTTTCACAACTGCTCCGAATTTTGGGTCAGCCTTTGAAAATAGTCCGGTCAGGCAAGGGACGCAACCGCCTGATCCATCGCTTTTTGGGGGTCGTCGGCCGAGGTGACCGTTCGTCCAAGCACGATGTAGGACGCCCCGGCCCGGGCCGCCTCCGCCGGAGTCACTACTCGCGTCTGGTCGTCGTGGTAACCCCCGGGAAGCCGCACACCGGGCACCAGCAGTTTGAGGCCGGCCCTGAACCTGGCCCTTAGCAGCGGTGCCTCGAGGCCACTGCAGACGACCCCTGCCACGCCGGCGCTCTTCGCCAGCACTGCCAGCCGGAGCACGTCCGGGGTAAGATCCTCGCCCCGGTCCTGGCCACCCCAGAGCAGCCCCAGATCGGCGCCCGATAGCGATGTGAGAACGGTTACGGCAAACACCTCGCACGCCGGCCCGGCATTCTCCACTGCTGCCCTGATCATCCGCTCGCCGCCGCCCGCGTGAACGGTCACGATCGACGCCCCGAGATCGGCGGCGGCCGCCACCGCCTTCTCGACTGTGTTCGGGATGTCGTGGAACTTGAGGTCGAGGAATACCCGCTTGCCGCGAGTCACCAGGTGCTCGACGATGACCGGACCGGCGACCGTGAACAGTTCGCTTCCAACCTTGTAGAAATCGCAACGGTCACCGAGCAGCTCCACCATCTGCATCGCGGCATCGGGCATCCAGAAATCGAGGGCGACGATCGGCGTGGCCCGAGCTGTCCCGTTCGAGGGCGAGTCGTTCGGGAAATCCGGCGCGGTTGTCATCGGCTCCATTCGAGGGTTCCAACGAGACTCTGAATCTCGCGCACCTTATGGTTGTCACACCACCGGTCCATATCGCGCGCGACACGCTCGGCCGTTCTCGGATCGCGCAGACTCGCCGTGCCGACGGCGACAAGCGAGGCGCCTGCAATCATGTACTGCAGCGCATCGGCTGCAGTTGCGATACCACCGACTCCGATGATCGGCAGATTCACCGCCTTCCGCACGCGGTGCGTCGCCAGTACTCCGACGGGAAGCAGACCGGGTCCGCTCGTGCCGCCGCTTCCGAAGCCGATTCGCGGCTTCCGTGACTCGACATCCACCACGAGTCCCGGAAGCGTGTTCACGACGGTGATGCCGTCTGCGCCCGCGTCCGCCGCTGTCACCGCGGCGTCGCCAATCGAAGGCAGCGCGGGCGACAACTTGACGAACAGAGGCCGCCGGGTGACGGCGCGCGCGCGGGAAACGACGGAGTGCAGCGATGCTGCGTCGGCGCAGAACTCCATGCCTCCGGCGCGCACGTTCGGACAGCTCACGTTCAACTCGAACGCCGCGATTCCTTCACATTCATCGAGTTGCTGCACGACTTCCGCGAAATCCTCGACCCGGCTACCGACAACGTTCACGATTATTCGTGCGCGGCGTACGTTTGCTGCCAGCCACGGCAGATCCACGCGCTTCACCGAATCGACACCGGGGTTGGCCAGACCTACCGCGTTCAGCATCCCTCCATCGAACTCAGCGACACGAGGCGACGAGTTCCCGGTGCGCGGCTCGAGGCTGACGGCCTTGGTAACGAGTCCGCCGAGCGCGTCCAGGTCCACGACGCCAGCGAGCGAGCGCCCGAAGGCGGCCGTGCCCGATGCGAGCAATACCGGATTCTGAAACTGTGTGCCGGCCACGGCGATGCGAAGGTCGCTCACCGGGATGACCCTGCGGCACCACCGCCGATGCGGGCATCGTAGCGATCCATGTAGCTCATGATCGACTTCGCGATAGAGCGCGCGATGGTGCGTTCGTTGTCGGAATCGCTTATGTAATCGGCTTCCTGCCTGTTGGTTCCGAATCCGATTTCCACGAGTACCGCGGGCATGAACGCTCCACGAAGCACCGCGAAGTTCGCCTGCTGCACTCCTCGATCCGGACCGGGATGGAAAGTGCGAAATCCCCGCTGGATCTGGCCGGCGAGATCGGCGCTTTCACGAAGGTGTTCGTTCTGCGCCATGTCGTTGATGATGAAGTTGAGCGGGTCGCCTTTCTTCGCGCTTGCGTTGCCATTCTCGAACCTGACAGCCTCGTTTTCCATGCGCTCGACGCGTCTCGCATCCTCCGTCTTCGCCTCCGCGAGGAAATATGTTTCGTAGCCGCGATCACGAGCGCCGGCGGCACCGCGTTGCCCGGTCGCATTTACATGGATGGATACGAAAATGTCGCCGTGCGCCTTGTTCGCGATCGGTCCGCGGTCGTAGAGGCCGATGAGCGTGTCACTGGTGCGGGTGAGGAGAACATCGGCGCCGCTCTCGCGTAACGATGCGGCGACCAGCTTCGCTACGGTTAGCGTGATGTTCTTCTCCAGAATCTGCGCACCGCCGCCTATCGGGCCGTGCATACCCGGGTCCACGCCACCGTGGCCAGCGTCGACGACGATGAGCGGATGGCCCGGCCGCTTGGTTCCCGTGAGGGTGATACCCGCAACTCTGTCAATCGCGCGCGCTTCGCCGATGTCTCGAGCCGACTTTCCAGCCGACGATTCGACGGACGGTGAATCGCTGCGCGCTGCCGGCGGCTGAGCGGACGCAACGACGGGCCCTCGACGCGCCGACGTGTCGAACACTCGAATCTCGCGCGCGTCCGCGTCGTACATGTAACCGGAGAAGAACCGGGGAACCAGCTGCGTTACGACGTAGTACGGCAGGTACAGCGTCGATCCGATGATTCGCGGGGCTGCGGGCATCGGTACGATGGTGGAATCGTCTCCGGCAAACGGAACGGCCTCGGTGAAGCTGATGTGGGCCTCGCCCACACCGAGCGAGTAATGGCCGGGCGACGTCAGGTTGAACTTCCCGCCGAGTGCGGAAGCAAGCTTGTCGGCGGCAATCATCGTTACTCCGTCCATCCTTGCCAGCCGCACGGGTGTGGCGCGGGATCGCGTGCGCACGACGACCGAATCCGCAACAACCTGCGAAGCCACGTGCGAGGCGACCTGCGCAGCCGTTGCGGGATGGACCGGAAACCCAACAGCGATAGCGACCGGCAGCAGGAGCGCGAACCGTGCAGCTATCACGAACGCCTCATCAAGAACGTCTCATTGCGCGCGCCATGTCACGCTCGTCGTCACGTTTTCGCGCGTCGTCGCGCTTGTCGTGCAGCTTCTTCCCCTTTCCGAGTGCGAGTGCGATCTTCGCTCGGCCACCCTTGAAGTAAAGCTCGAGCGGGACGAGAGTCAGTCCCTGTCGTTCAACGGCGCCGATCATCTTGCGTATCTCCTTGCGATGCAGCAGCAGCTTGCGCGTGCGCGTCGGCTCATGATTGACGTAGCCGCCGCGCGCATATGGGGAGATGTGAAGATTCAGCAGATAAACTTCGCCATCCCGCACGATGCCGTAGGCGTCGGAGATGTTGGCCTTGCCATCCCGCAGCGACTTCACTTCGGTGCCTGTGAGCGCGATGCCCGCTTCCCAGGTTTCGAGGAGAGTGTAGTCGTGCGACGCCCTGCGGTTCTTCGCAATAGACTGGCGCGCCGGCGTGGCGGTAACGTCGGGCATGGATCGCAAGTTAGGTGTGGGGCATGGCGTTGCGCCACCCCGGGCGCCCGGCTATGTTGAGAGGCTTCCGCTGAGTGCTTTGAAGTTCTCCGGAATCAGCGCTGATTCGGCCTCGCCGAAATTCAGCCTACTGCATCAGGCGGCTCCCGGCCGCTTCGCTCGGGTGGTGAAACTGGTATACACGCAGCGCTCAGAACGCTGTGGTCGAAAGGCCGTGCGGGTTCGAGTCCCGCTCCGAGCATGCAGCGGCGCCAACGAAATCCCCTGATGATCGTCATTCCGCGAAAGCGCTATTCTCCTGACGCTCGTCATTCCCGCGAAAACGGGAATCCCTCTCGAGCTGGTACGGACGTACAGGGGTCCCCGCTTTCGCG
>JALYYT010000011.1 GCA_030946285.1 Gemmatimonadota bacterium | reverse complement strand
GCCCTCGTCCAGGCCGACGACGTGCGTGCGGTGAGCTTTACGGGCTCCGGTGCCGCAGGTCCGCAGGTGGCAAGGATCGCAGCATCGCGCAATATCCGCTATCAGACAGAGATGGGCGGCAAGAATGTCGTAATCGTCATGCCGGATGCCGACATCGCGCGGGCAGCTGCGTTGACCGCTGCAGGTGCGATGCGTTACGCGGGGCAGAAGTGCACCGCCACCAGTCGCGTCATCGTAGCGCGTAAAGTGGAGTCCGAATTCCTCGATGCGCTGCGCAGCCAGGTCGAAGCACTGCCGCTAGGCCCCGTGACCGATCCGGCGTCTGCCGTTGGCCCGTTGATAAGCGCGGCCTCGCGAGATTCGATACAGACGGCGCTTCGCGACGCCAGCGCGGAAACAATATTCTCCTGCCCGATTCCGGATTCGAGTGATTTCAGCCACGGAAATTTTCTCGCTCCAACGGTGGTGCGCGGGGGTAATCCAGACGGGTTGCTGGCGCAGCGGGAACTGTTCGGGCCGGTGCTCGCCGCATTCACCGCGGATGACCTGGATCACGCGATCGAACTCGCGAACTCTACTTCCTACGGGTTGAGCGCCTCGATCTTCACAAGCGATATCGGCGCTGCCTTGCGGTACCTCGGTCGCATTCATGCTGGCCTCGTGCGCGTGAACGGAGACACCACCGGTGTGGATCCTCACGCTCCATTCGGGGGCATGAAAGGTTCGAGCTCGGGCAGCCGGGAACAGGGGCCGGCGGCACGCGAATTCTACACCGAAATCAAGACGGTTCAGATAAATCCGTGAGCGAGGCAGATACCGCGGATGTGATACCCGATGCCATACGCGTCGTAGACTCGCACACTGAAGGCGAACCGACGCGCGTCGTAATCGACGGTTGGCCTCAACCACGCGGCGCTACCATGTTGGAGCGGCTTGCCGACGTACGCGCGCGCTTCGACTATCTGAGGCGAGCGGTGGTGTGCGAGCCTCGGGGGCACAACGCAATCGTCGGCGCCCTGCTCACGCCACCGGAAAAGCCCGGTTCTACTGCAGGCGTCATTTTCTTCAATAATGGTACGTACTTGGGAATGTGCGGCCACGGCACGATCGGCGTCGTGCGCACGCTGCAGCATCTGGGACGAATCGGACAAGGCACCATCTCACTCGATACTCCGGTTGGAACAGTAACCGCCGAGCTCGATCCCGAAGGGGGTGTCACCGTTGTGAACATTCCCTCTTACTGCCACGCGCTGGACGTAGTCGTGAACGTACCTGGTGTCGGGCGCGTGACAGGTGACGTTGCGTGGAGTGGCAACTGGTTCTTCATAACGCACGACACGCCGATCCCCGTGGTGGCGTCCAACGCTGGCGAACTGACCCGCGTGACACAAGCGATCCAGGACGCCCTGAATGCGACCGGAATCACGGGAGCCGACGGTGCTCCGATTGACCACATCGAGATTTCGGCACCACCAACACGGCAGGACGCCGATTCCAAAAACTTCGTGCTCTGTTCCGGCGGTGAATACGATCGCTCCCCGTGCGGTACTGGGACATCGGCCAAGCTTGCGATCCTTCACGCACGCGGCGAGCTGCAATTGGGCGCGCAATGGCGGCAGGAAAGCATCACCGGTAGCCTGTTCACCGGATGGCTTACTTCGAACGACCGCAATGAGCTGATACCTCACGTTCGCGGAACTGCGTTCGTCACCGGCGAGAGCACTCTTCAGTTCGACGACGCGGATCCGTTCCGTTATGGTATCCCCGGCAGGGAATCGGTTTGACCCAATCGTTCGACTGCCACGCTACGCGATGAACGCGCGGCCCGACGTAGTGGTGATCGGCGCCGGCATCGTCGGTGCGGCTTGTGCCGAAGCGCTGGCCGGTCAGGGAATGTCGGTGCTCGTCCTGGACTCGGGGTTCACCGGTTGTGGTACGACCGCTGCGGGGATGGGTCACCTCGTAGTGATGGACGACTCTCCCGCGCAGCTCGCCCTCACCGCGTACTCGAGATCGCTGTGGACCGAACTCGCGCCGGAGCTTCCGTCGAATGTCGAGTATGACGCCTGCGGTACGTTGTGGCTCGCCGAGGACGACAACCAACTTCAACTCCTGCACGCTAAGCACGCG
Organism: Gemmatimonadota bacterium; assembly: GCA_030946285.1. Classification (GTDB taxonomy): domain Bacteria; phylum Gemmatimonadota; class Gemmatimonadetes; order Gemmatimonadales; family Gemmatimonadaceae; genus Fen-1247. The sequence goes on along the minus strand of JALYYT010000011.1, from coordinate 746 downwards.
CTGTACATCGGTAAGGACGTGTCGAGCGAAGTATTGTCCTCCGCTCAACTCGCGATCGCTGAACCAAATCTCAGGCCTGGACTCGCCGGCGCATTGTACGTTCCCGGAGATGGCGTGCTGTACCCGCCCAACGCTGCGCATGCGCTGGTGCGCCGGGCGCTGGCGAGCGGAGCCCAATTAAGAGAAGGCGTTCAGGTGAGGGCAATCGGCGAAGGCAAGGTGATGCTCGGCGCTGAAACTATTTCCTGCGGGCACGTGGTGAATGCCGCCGGAGCGAGCGCGGCAAGTCTCACCCCGGGGCTCCCGATCGTACCGCGAAAGGGTCACCTCGTTATCACGGACAGATATCCCGGCTTCTGCAGACATCAACTTGTGGAGCTGGGCTACCTCACGAGCGCGCACACCATGAACACCGAATCCGTGGCGTTCAACGTCCAGCCTCGCCTCACGGGCCAGTTGCTCATCGGTTCCTCGCGCGAAATGGCTGGCTGGGATGCGACGGTCAATCGTGCGATCGTAGCGCGAATGATTGACCGCGCGCTCGACTTCATGCCAGCGCTCGCCGCAACATCCGCGATCCGCATCTGGACCGGATTTCGTCCGGCAACCCCCGACAAGCTCCCGCTCATCGGCCAATGGGAGGGCGCCGCCGGATTGTGGATCGCGGCTGGTCACGAAGGCCTCGGAATCACGACGGCGCTCGGCACAGCGCGGATCCTCGCCGATCTCATTACCGGTGCTGTACC
>JALYYT010000369.1 GCA_030946285.1 Gemmatimonadota bacterium | reverse complement strand
GTCGCTGTCGCGCTCCTCTGGGTGCTCTTGCTCGATCCCGATCGCGGGGTCGCCGGCGCGCTTCTCCGATGGTTGCATCTTCCACGCATCGGCTTCCTCTCCGACCCGAGGACGGCGATCCCGACCCTCGCAGGCGTCACAGTCTGGAAGATCACGGGGTATTCGATGATCATCTTCCTGGCCGGGCTCCGCGCCGTGCCGCGGTCGCTTCACGAGGCGGCGTCGCTCGATGGGGCGAATGCCTTGAATCGCTTTCGCTATGTGACCTGGCCCCTTCTCCGTCCCACTGCCGCGTTCGTCGCGACGACGAGCCTCATCGTGAGCTTCCAGGCCTTCGACGTGGTGAGGATCATGACCGGCGGCGGCCCGGCGCGGGCGACAACGCTCTTCGTCTATGCGGTTTACGAACAAATTTTCATGAATCTGAGCGTCGGCAAAGCGAGCGCGCTCGCGGTCGTCTATTTCGGAGTGCTCTGCGTTCTCGCGACGCTTCAGCTCCGCGCCTGGAGGTCGAAGACCGCATGAAGCGCGCGCCGTCGTCGGCCACGATCCTCGCGTTCTTCGTCGCCGCGGTGTGGGTGCTCCCCTACGCGTGGATGGTCCTGACTTCGCTGAAGCCGCTCACCGAGATCGCGCAGGACCCGACCGCGCCATTTCCCAAGCACCCGAACGTCGACGCCTATCGCGAGGTGTTCGAACAAATCTCCGTCGGACGCCATCTCCTCGTCTCGCTCGCCGTCGCGGGGACGATCGGGCTCCTTCAGATCGCGCTCGCGCTGCCGGCGGGGTACGCCCTCGCGAAGCTGCGGTTCGTTGGAAAGAAGACCGCCTTCGGGCTCGTTGTCGCGTGTCTGCTCGTGCCGCCCCAGGTCACGTTCGTCTCGGTTTTTCTCATGTTCGCGGAGGTGTCTCTCACAAACACCTTCAGCTCACTGGTCCTCCCATTTGCCGCGAGCGCGCTCGGGACCTTCCTCGTTCGCCAGGCTCTGCTCTCCGTCCCGGACGAGATCATCGAAGCGGCCCGTCTGGACGGAGCCTCGGAGCTCACGATCATCTATCGCATCTTGGGCCCACTGCTCCGGCCCACGCTCGTGTCCGTGTTCCTCGTCAGCTTCGTTTACCACTATTCGGATTACTTCTGGCCGCTCGTCATGACGACGGACGATACGGTCCGCACACTGCCGCTCGGTGTGGCGCTCCTCAAGGAGCCCGGAAGCGGCGTCCGCTGGCACGTCGTCATGGCGGGCAACGTCATCTTGTCGCTCCCCGTGCTCGCGCTATTTGCCATTGCGCAGCGACACCTCATTCGCGGGGTCGCCGCCCGCGCGTGAAATCGATGCCGAAAGGGCAATTGGGTTCGGCGTTTTCGCGTTTCTCGCGGTGGTCACGTGGTGGCTCTGGCCCGCTCCGCGCCGTGCCGCGGCCTGCGGTCTCATCCCGTGTCGGCCCCGATCGAGACCGCGGATCCCATCGCCACGGGCGGTCTCCGCGCGTAAGGCGCCCGTTCGAAATTATCGGCTCTGCCATGGAAATAACTCGAGGCCGCCCGACGTTGCTCATGCACGATGGCCAAGGTGGACCAGATTCGAGCGAAATACGCGCATTTGCGAAGCGTGATGGATGAACGCGTCACTCGACTGTGGGCGGCGGCGGAGGCTGAGGTTCTCGGCTACGGCGGTGTCGCGGCCGTGGCTGAGGCGACTGGCATCAGCAAGAACCGGGTTCGAGCTGGGCTTCGCGACCTCGTGGAACAAGCGGCAAATCCGCCAGGGATTCCTGCGCGCGCACAGCGGATTCGCCGGCCGGGCGCCGGACGTCCGACTCTCGTCGAGACCGATCCGACGCTGCTCGCGGACCTGGAGTCGCTCGTGGATCCTGTCACGCGCGGTGATCCCGAGTCGCCGTTGCGTTGGACGACGAAGAGCAAAGACAAGCTGGCGACCGAGCTCCAGGCCAAGGGACACAAGATCAGCCCGACTTTGGTGGGCCGGCTGTTGCACCAGCTCGGATACAGCCTTCAAGTCGTGAGGAAGACGCGCGAAGGCAAGCAGTCGCCCGACCGGAATGAGCAGTTCGAACATATCAACCGCACCGCGAAGGCGTTCATGAAGCGCGGACAACCGGTCGTGTCGGTCGATACCAAAAAGAAGGAGCTGATAGGCGATTTCAAGAACGGTGGGCGAGAGTGGCAACCCAAGGGCGAGCCGGAACCCGTACGCGTGCACGACTTCATCGACAAGGAGTTGGGCAAGGTCATCCCGTATGGCATCTACGACACCGGCCGTAACGAGGCTTGGGTCAGCGTCGGCGTCGATCACGACACCGCCGAATTTGCGGTCGCGACTCTCGAACGCTGGTGGCGTGAGATGGGCAAAAAAGCTTACCCGGACGCGAAAGAGTTGCTCGTCACCGCCGACGGCGGAGGAAGCAACGCGTCTCGCTCCCGATTGTGGCGAGTCGAGCTTCAGCGGTTTGCTGACGCCACCGGCTTGAAGGTGAACGTCTGCCACTTTCCGCCAGGAACGAGCAAGTGGAACAAGATCGAACACCGTCTCTTCTCACACGTCACGCAGAACTGGCGCGGTCGTCCGCTCCTCACTCGGGAGGCGGTCGTCGCCCTTATTTGCTCGACGACAACAAAGGCGGGACTTCGCGTGAAAGCGCGCCTCGATCGCCGCGGCTACCCGACGGGGAAGAAGGTGGCCGATGCCGACATCAAGCGCATACACTTGAATCCCCACTCCTTTCACGGAGAATGGAATTACGTAATCTGCCCCGACAAGAAGGTTCGATAATATGGACCGGGCGCCTTAGGCGCGCAGACGGATCTCGCCAGTCAAAAAATCTTGGTGCACACCTCCGGCAGCAACGGAATCGCTGGTCCAAACGCGTGCTGGGTATCCTTCGAAGAAAGCGCCGCGTCGGAGGTTGAGCGGTTGGACCAAATTCGGGGTCGGTGGGGGACCGGTTTCGCAAGCTCGGCAAGGTTGACGACGATCGACCCGACGCGATGAGAAGCGTGAGCGGCCTCCGTGCCCGTCGTGTCAATCCCTAATGTAGGCGTGTGCCGAGG
>JALYYT010000355.1 GCA_030946285.1 Gemmatimonadota bacterium | reverse complement strand
AGTCCGTAGTTCAAGGCCTCGTCGGGACTCATGACGCCGAGTCCCAGCGTGCGACCTACCCAGATCGCGTTGCGCGTCAGAAGTGCGTCGACGTCGGCGAGCACCCCGGGAAACCCGTCGATGAACTCCTGCAGTTTCGCTTCCCAGCCGACCGGAATGTCGGCCATGAGACCACCGACGCGAGTGACGGAAGTCGTGAGGCGGGCGCCGGTCCACGCCTCGAGCAGTTGGTAGATCCGCTCGCGCTGGTGGAATGACCACAGGAACGGAGTGTACGCGCCGATGTCGATCGCGGTCGTTCCGAGCCACACGAGATGTGACATGATCCGTGAGAGCTCGCACGCGATCACGCGGAGAACCGTGCAACGCTCCGTGATCTCGATTCCGAAAAGTCTTTCAGCGCCGAGCGCGAAGGCAACGTTGTTGCCGGGCGCGTTCAGATAATCCTCGCGATCAGTCCACGGAATTATCTGGTTGTACTGCCGGTACTCGCCGGTCTTCTCGAAGCCGCAGTGGAGATAGCCGATGTGCGGAATGCATCGCACGACGGTTTCGCCATCGAGCTCGAGCACGAGCCGGAGCACTCCGTGTGTCGCGGGATGCTGCGGTCCGAGGTTGATGAGCATGTGCTCACCATCGAGCGCGGGCTCGAGCGCCATCGGCTCTTCGAGCGCGATCGCTGTGCCTCCGTCGTTCGTGACGAGCGGCACCCGTTGAGGGCGTCCGCTCTTGTCGAGTCCCGAGGTGGAGAGCTCGACTTCGATTGTGCGTGTCTTGGTAGCCATGATTATTCGCCCGTCCTCTCGCCCGACGAGAGTCGGCGGCGCATGTCTTCCGGAATCTCGGAGAACGCCTCGGCGACGCTCAGTTCTTCCATGGAGTAGCGGGACTCGGGATTGGCAGCGAGTGCCTGGCGAAGCTGTTCGGAACGGCTGAAGCGACCACGCAGGGGGAAATCCTTGCGAAGTGGATAGCCTTCCTTGTACTGCTCCCACATGAGGAGGCGCCGCAGATCAGGATGTCCAACGAACTCGATGCCGAACATGTCGTAGCACTCGCGCTCGAGCCAATCGGCACCGTGGTAGATGCTCCAGACGCTGTCAATCGAGAGCGGTGAACCCTTGGCAAGCTCGGCCTTCACTCTGAGAAAGCGGCGATACGGGAGCGAACGCAGGTGCCACACGACCTCCATGGGCAACTCGGCTTCGCGATACTCGACAGCCGTAACGTCAACGAGGTAGTCGTACTGTTGCGACGAGTCGTCGTGCAGCCACCTGATGATCTCGCCGGCGCGGTCACGCGCGATGTACACCGTTGTCTCACCCCACACGACGGTGCTACGCAGCACGGCGTCGCCGAACTGTTTCTTGAGCGCGACCGCGGAGGGATTCTCACGGCCACCGCGATGCGGGACATTTCTGGGTGTCGACGGCGGAGGCGCATCCGTCAGCGCACTGCCGACCGACAGTATCTCGAACGATTCTGAAGGCGTCACGGCGTGGAGCGCGTCTGATTGATCGAATTGCCGAATGGCTCCGAGATCTCGTCGATCATCGGCGCCGGAATGTAGAGCTGTGTCGCTGGATCGGGTTCCATCTCGTCGCGGAGCGCGCGATCGGACATGCGCTCGTTCATGACCTTCTTCTGCAGCATCTGGATGCCGTACAGCAGGCCCTCGGGGCGCGGTGGACAACCAGGAACGTACACGTCCACGGGAATGATCGTGTCGATGCCCTGCACCACCGCGTAATTGTCGAACATGTTGCCGGTGGACGCGCACGCACCCATCGCGATGCACCACTTGGGCTGCGCCATCTGCTGCCAGATGCGACGGATGATCGGTGCGAGCTTGAACGGAACACGTCCGGCACAGATGAGAACGTCGGACTGCCGCGGTGAGAACGACATGCGCTCCATGCCGAATCGAGCGAGATCGAAATCCGCGGCGGCAGTCGCCATGAACTCGATCGCGCAGCACGCCGTTCCGAACGGCATTGGCCAGAGCGAGTTCGCGCGTCCCCAGTTCACGAGGAAATCCAGTCGCGTCGTCACCCATCCGTCCTGGGATTGAGGATCGTACTCGACTCGGCTCAGCGCCGAATCCGGGCGAGCGGTCAATCCCATTTCAATGCTCCTTTCTTCCAGACATAGACAAAGCCCACCACGAGGATCGCCATGAAGACGAGCATCTCACCGAGACCGAAGAACGACGTCGAGGCACTCGGGCAGAGTCCCGCGACAAGCTCCGTGCTGCACGACAGTCGCCGGAACGACGCTGCCCACGGAATCATGAAGACCGTTTCGATGTCGAAGATGATGAACAGCATCGCGATCAGATAGAACGCGACGGAAAAGCGTTCGCGCGCATCGCCGATTGCCGGAATTCCGGACTCGTATGCGGCGCGCTTTACCGGCGTTGGTCGCTTCCGGATCGTGATTGCAGAAATGCCGATGATAAGTACCGCGTTCATCGCCACGAAGCCGAGCAACAGCAGGACTGGGAAGTATTCTCGCGCCATGCCGAATGGAGGGCGGGCGGCCGCTCTAGGCCAACCCGCATGTGAAAAATTTCACTAATGCGTCTCGCAGGATTTTAGCTTATGTTAACCTGCTTTTCAACGGAAACGATTTACTCGGAATTGAATGTCCATTCAGTCTGACCGCTGGATTATCGAACAGGCCTCCAAAGGGATGATCGAGCCATTCGAAAACAGCCAGGTTCGCTCGGGAGTCATCTCCTACGGTGTCAGTTCCTACGGCTACGACATGCGCGTGTCGAACCAGTTCAAGATCTTCACCAACGTGCTGAACTCGCTGATCGATCCGAAGCAGTTCGATCCCAAATCGTTCGTGGAGTTCGAGGGTGACGTCTGCATCGTTCCGGCCAACTCCTTCGCGCTGGCCTGCTCGGTCGAATATTTCCGGATCCCGCGCGACGTCGTCACCCTTTGCGTGGGCAAATCCACCTACGCGCGCTGCGGTATTATCACAAATGTGACACCATTCGAGCCGGAGTGGGAGGGGTACGTGACGCTGGAAATTTCCAACACCACCCCCCTGCCCGCGAAGATCTACGCCAACGAAGGCATTGCGCAGGTAATGTTCTTCCGCGGTGAGGAGCCGCCTCTCACGTCATACAAGGACAAGAAAGGCAAGTACCAGGGCCAGAGCGGCGTCACTCTGCCACGGCTCTAGCCGGCACGTAAGCGATTCCCGGAAACGAAAAATGGCCGCGATACGGATCGCGGCCATTGTTTTATCAGCTTGACCTGATTCA
>JALYYT010000337.1 GCA_030946285.1 Gemmatimonadota bacterium | reverse complement strand
GTCGGAAGATTCGCTGAAACGTGTTCGGGCTCTCCGCTCAGTAAGTCTCGGGTGATGCGCTCGACTTCGCGCTCCATTGCATCGAGCGAAGCGATGGCTGGTCGTTCAGCCAGTGCTGCAGCACGCGCGATCCGGATCAGCCTGGGCATTCCGTTCATCGTACTGGAAATCGCTGCATCCACAGCTGCGGCTTCCGCCAGCAGATACAGGTCGCGCTCGAGCGGATTCGAGCGGGCGGGAACCAATGCGGCCGTACCACGTGCGATCCGCTCGGCGTGTTCGATCGCGAGAAGTCTGTATTGCACCGCCGCCGAGCCAAGCGTGGCGGAGTCCGCAAGTGTGCGCGGCAGCCGAATGGTGACAGCGTCGCTTTCCGCCAGCGATTCGCCCTTTCGAGCACGGATTGCGCGAGTCACCAGCTTCCGTACGGTTCCAGAATCGGCATCAGGTGCACCTGCTTCGATCTGTATCTGCCGGCCGTACATCGCGGCGAGTAGCAACTCCAGGCGCCGCCGCACGCTTTCCAGCTCCGTACGCTCTTCCGTCATGCGCGGATTGAGTCCGGTACGGAGTGTACTGACGACTCCGGAAGATCGTCTTAGAGCCTTTATCAGTAGTGCTTTCGAACGTCGCATCGTGTGGCGATCTCGCGCTACATCGTCGTCGCTACGAGATCCGATATCGCGCCAAGCAGATCCGGATCATCGGTCAGCGGATTCGCCAGACCTACGCGACACGCCTCCTCGGCGCTGATTCCGCTCGCGATGAGCCGCGCGGTTGCGACGAGCAATCGTGTACCAGGCGCTTCGGCGAGACCCTGGTCGCGAAGGCGGCGCACTCGTTCCGCGAGCTTCACCAGCGTCACTGCCGTAGCACGCTTCACCCCACTTTCGTGTGCCACGATGTCAGCTTCCGTTCCTGGAGGCGGGAAGTCGAACTCCAGTGTGACGAAGCGCTGCCGTGTACTCGGCTTGAGATCCTTTATGGCGTGCTGATATCCTGGATTGTACGACGCAACCAGCTGAAATCCGGGTGCCGCCGAAATTACCTCGCCAGTCTTGTCCAGAGTCAGAAACCTGCGATCGTCACTGAGCGAGTGAGTAACGACGATGGTATCCTGGCGCGCCTCGACGAGCTCGTCCAGATAGCAGATTGCTCCCGTGCGCGCAGCCACTGTGAGCGGACCATCAACCCACACGGTCTCGCCGCCACGAATTAGATATCTGCCCGTGAGATCGCTCGCCGAGAGATCGTCGTGACAGACTATCGTCACGAACGGTCGCTGCAGTCGCCACGCCATGTGCTCCACGAAGCGCGTCTTCCCGCATCCAGTCGGTCCCTTGAGCATCACCGGCAGCCCGCGAGCATGACACGCGGTGAAAATTGCCACTTCGTCACCAGTCGGGACGTAGTACGGTGCATCGGGCGACGGATTGATAACGCCGTGCGCGTCCGCTGCGATCGGAGAAGCTTCCATATGCGTCATCGTTTCCTGCCCGGTGATTTCCGGATTGTCAATTGTCGAGAGCTACCATTCTGGCCGAAGAGCTTTTCCCGGTCTCGCGGAGGTCATGGCGCCGTCGCTGAGCACGGCCGTGCCATTCACGAACACGTCACGCATTCCCGTTGAGAGCTGGTGCGGCCGGTCATACGTGGCCAGATCCGCGATCGTCGCGGGATCGAATACCACGATGTCCGCGTAGAATCCGGCTCTCAACTGCCCACGCTGGCGGAGACCGAGTCGATCTGCCGGCAGCGACGTCATCTTCCGCACTGCGTCTTCGAGCGAGAGCAGCTTCTGCTCGCGAACGTAGCGCCCCAGTATTCGAGGGAAACTTCCGTACGCTCTCGGATGCGTGAGCCCGAAGAGCGAGTCGGCAGGACTGATCCCGCCCGCGTCCGTTCCGATCATCACCCACGACTTTTTCATCTGAGTCGCGACGTTCGCTTCGTCCATCGAGAACGTCACGCGTCCCGGTGAATCGCCACCGAGCAGTATGTCTATCACCGCATCCTGCCAAGTGGTTCCCATGCTCCGTGCAATTTCGGAAAGGCGTTTCCCTTCGTACTTCCTGAACTGAGGCTTGTTGAAGCCTACGACCATGATCCGCTCCGGCGGAATTCCCTGGCAATCTGCGCTGATCCCGAGCGACGGGTCGTCCATCTCGCGCACGATATGCGCTCGCTTCGCTGGATCGCGGAGATTATCGAGCAGCTTTCCATTGGCAGAGACATAGGCCGGTACGCAGGACGCCAGGCCGTTCGAGGACGCAGGATACGGATACATCGTCGCCGTAACGTCCTGACCGGCAGCGCGTGCGGAATCAATCTTAGCGAGCAGTGGGGCTTCCTTCGTCCAGTTCGACTGGCCCGCAGCCTTCAGATGGTAGATGATGAGTGGGACGCCACCTTCGCGTGCGACTCGCATCGCCTCGTCCGTGGCTTCCAGCAGCGAGTCGCCCTCCGAGCGCATGTGCGTGATGTAGGTGCCATGCATCGGTGCCATCGCCCGTGCAATCTCGATCAGCTCGGCTGTTCCCGCATAGGAGCCCGGCGGGTAGATGAGTGCGCTTGCGACTCCAAACGCCCCGTCGTGCATCGCGTTACGGACGACCACGCGCATTGTATCGAGCTGTGCAGCCGATGGTGAGCCGGGCGCCGCACCCATTGCATAGCTTCGCACGGTGGCCGCACCAACGTATGACCCGAAGTTGATCGCGACACCGTGGTTCTGCATTGCGGTGAGCCAGGCTCCAAAGCCGTGCTCACCGCCAAAGCCGCGCATCGCGCGACGCATGCTCGTGTCACCGGCCGGCTGAAGTGCGAGCAGCTTTTCGTTCACGGGAGCAGGCGTGTCTCCCTCACCCATTATCTCCGAAGTCACGCCCTGCGTGACCTTGCTCATCGCGCGCCCGTCGCCGTAGGTGAACGACTCGACCGACTGTCCCTGCACGTCTATGAAGCCCGGTGCAACCACCAGTCCCCGCGCGTCGATCCGGCGCGCAGACGTTGCATCGTCGAGCCCGTGCGGCGCGGTGATCGCGGCGATTCGGTCGCCACGTATCGCCAAGTCTGCGTAATACCATGGGTTGCCTGTGCCGTCCACGATGCGTCCGTTGACGATCACCGCGTCGAATGGTCCGGTCGAAATGCCGGATCGCGCCGTTGAGCGGGCTACCGGAACTGACGCGCAGCCCGCAGTGAGAAACAGTGCAGCCATGCGAGCCAGCCGGCCCGCTACGTGACGTGAATCGTTGAGCATTGGATATCCTTTCGGTGACGCGCAAACATAGGCGTCGGCGCTCGGATGCTGCAAGATGCACGCGGGACAACAGAACCGGTGTACGATGCTGGGAGCGGCGAATAGCGCGTTAACACAACATTGCTCTCCGCCGCTCCGAACAATCAGGTCATTCTACTTGCCCGGACTGACCTGTCGCTCCCCGCCGTTGTAGATACCGTTGAACAGAAAGCGGAAGGTTCCGTGCGGTTGTGCGCGGAAGGTGATCTCCGGGCCGAACAGAAAGAGCTGTCCATCGCCGACTTTCGCCTGCGCCATCG
>JALYYT010000306.1 GCA_030946285.1 Gemmatimonadota bacterium | reverse complement strand
ATCTTGCTGTCCATCTTGCTGTCCATCTTGCTGTCCATCTTGCTGTCCATCTTGCTGTCCATCTTGCTGTCCATCTTGCTGTCCATGCTTCGATGCATTCCGCCCATCGTCGAATCGCTGCGGGCATTCATCCGGCTGCGCATTCGTGCGTTGGTGCCCGCGTGCATGCCGCCATTCATAGAGCCGCTCTTGCCCGCAGTCATACCCTCGTCCATGTCTCCGTGCATCCCCGCTCCGGAACGCGCCTTAGCCATGGTCGGGTCACTGTTTCCATTTTCGAATCCGATGTGCATTGCGCCGAGCATCGAGCGCGCATCGGTCGCGCCGCTGTACTTGCTCTCGCACTTCTTGACCGCGGCGCGTGTCATCGCGTCCATCCGGCCCGTAACGTGAGTCACACCGCAGCCGTCGTCCCGCAGCTGCTGCTGCAAGCCAAGTAGCTCGACTCGTGAAAGGCCCTGCGCGAACGCGGGGGCCGCGCAACAAGCCGCAGCCACACACGCGCCCAGCAAACGATACTTCATATTCATGCCTCCAGAGGGATGGTTCAGGCGCCCATTCTTGTGCGCATCCCCCATGGGTGCAAACCACGGGCCCCAAGTCTATCTGAACGTCGTCTGGGCGAGCAGAAGTCCAATCGCTATGAGCGCCACCGCGCCAGCAATCATCACTGGAGGCGTGAGCTGAATCGAACGCTTGTACCAAGGGTGATGCCCACGATACGTATCGGCGGGCAGAGCGTCCATGATGCGCTTGTGTACATAAAGGGGCGTTGTCCGGCTTCGAAGCGTCTCCGCTTCGTCGTGAATCTTGGTCCACAGATCCACCGCATCGTTACCGCCGGGTGTGGCTCGGACCACTGACAGGCTGACGTCACCATCCAGCCACTGGTGGAGCACCGAAGTAGCTCCGCCAGTCGGAAGTGGAACTTCTCTGTCCGGGATCGAGCTTGCCGGCCTGCGGCCGTTCTCGCCCTTCGTCCGCGGGGGCTGATAGTTCAGCCCGCGGTCGGCATCGCCGTCTGGGTGCGTCAGGTCGTCGTACATCAGGCGTATTTACCCTCTAGCAGGTGCTGGAGTGCCTCTCGGGCGCGATGTACGCGCATTTTGAGTGCCCCAACCGTGGTACGTAACAGTTCCGCCATCTCCTCGTACGACCTGCCTTCCACGTGTTTCATCACGAAAGCTTCGCGAAGTGCAGGTGCAAGAGCGGCGAGCGCTACCTCGAGGTCCGAACGCAATTCATTGCGATCCAGTTCCTCTTCGGGCGTCGAATATGAGGACGGTTGATCGTCCTCTTCGTAACTGACGTGAGACCGGCGAATGTTCTTCAGCCAGTCCTTGCACGCGTTCGCGACGATACGGAACACCCACGCATCGAACCGCCCACGAACCTCTGAAAGGTGGGCGTAGGCCTTGATGAACGACTGCTGAAGGATGTCCTCGGCGACATCCGGGCTTCCTGTCATGCCGAGCGCGTGCCGGTACAGTGGATCACTGTAACGAACGATCAGAAGCTCGAACGCATCACGCGACCCGTCCAGGACACGCTTGATTACCTCCTGATCGAGGTCCGCCTGGTCGACCTGCCCGGTCTCAGAGGTCACTGATGTTACCTGCGGTTACCTGTTTGGCACCCATTGCGCCCATTCCGGGCATAATATCCACTATTGAACACATCCGCGCCACCCCATAGTGGCCGATGGCTTGCGAAAGTGTCGAAAAATCATATACTTAGCGCGGTTTCCACCCCTTTCTCCCAAACTAGCCGCCCATGGCAGATAAGTCAGTCACGCCTGAGGTCCAGCCAGATGAATCGGCGACCCCGGTGGCTTCTTCGATAGTTCCTCCTCCACCAAAGCGCAGCCCCGGTCACCGTGGCGCTGATGTGAAGGACACCGTGGCGGAAATGACCGCCAAGGCCCACGAGATCAGTCTTGAAGCAGGCAGCAAGATGGCAGCCGCTATGAAGGATGTAGTCAATGCCGCAGCCGGTCTTACCGAATTCGTACTCGAGAGCGCACGCGATCTTGTCCAGTACATGGTTCGTCGTGGCCAGATGACGCAGGAAGAGGCCGACAAGCTGATCAGACAGGCCGAAGATGCGCAGGTGGGCCGTCCGGCCCCGCCAGCACGTCCCGCAGATGCTGAATCCATCGCGAACAGGACTGCTGCCGCACCGAAGCCGGCCGCTCCCAGCCAGGAACCGGCTTCTGCGCTTGTGTCTGCACCTGCGCCGGCCCCTGTAGCGGCAGCGACTGCTGCGCCCGCGGCGCCCGCGGCGAAAGCCGAGCCCAAGGCCGCTCCGTCGAATCTTCCCACAACGCCCACAACGTCCACAACGTCCACAACAGCCGCACCAGCCGTAAAACCGGTCGCGGCGAGCAAGAGTGCCAAACCAGCTGCCGTGAAGCCCGCTCCGGCGAAGCCAGCCGCCAAGACAGCTGTGAAGAAGCCTGCAGCACGCACCGCCCACAAGAGCGATCGTGCACCCGCCGCTCCCAGGAAAGCGGCCAAGCCAGCAGCAAAAAAGGCGACAGCGAAGCGTAAATGAACGCGGCCGAGCTTACGGCCGCGCTCGTCGCAATAGATTCGCGAAATCCGACGCTGGTACCTGGTGCTCCCGGCGAGCACGAGGCCGCGATCTTCCTGGCCCGGCTCCTCGAGAGCTGGGCCTTTCGCGTTGTGACGCAGGAAGTCGTGCCCGGCCGGTACAACGTCATCGCCAGGAGCGGCAATGCTTCAGCACGCGCCAGATCGCTGATGCTTAATGGGCACCTCGACGTTGTCGGCGTCGAAGGGATGAGCCACCCGCCGTTCACACCCGACGTCGAGTGCGGTCGAATGTACGGCCGTGGATCGGCCGACATGAAGTCCGGGATCGCGGCGATGTGCGTCGCCGCGCGCGACGCGGCTGCCTCCGGCATCGCGGGCGAGGTGATCGTCACGCTCGTGGTGGACGAGGAATACGAGAGTCTCGGCACTCGTGCGCTCATCGCATCGGGCGTGCGTGCGGACGCCGCGATCGTTACCGAGCCCACGCAGCTTGCTCTCTGCCCCGCGCATCGCGGATTCGCCTGGGCCCGGTTGAACGTGCATGGTCGCGCCGCTCACGGAAGCCGCTACGACATCGGCGTTGACGCAATCACTCATGCCGCTCTCATTATCGCCGAGCTGGACCGCATGCAGCGAGTGACGTTTGCCAGCCGTACCCATCCACTGCTCGGACGCGGCTCGCTGCACGCCTCCACGATATCCGGTGGCACCGGGCTTTCGACGTATCCCGATCTCTGTACGGTCGAGATCGAGCGCCGTACCCTCCCGGGAGATACATCGGATACTCTGCTTGAAGAGATTGCAGGCGCGACGCTAGCGGTTCAGGAGCTCTATCCGGAGCTCAACACCGAGGTTTCCATAACGACCTCTCAGTTTGCGAGCGACGTACCGCAGGATGCGCCGGTGATGATGGCCATGCTCGAGTGTCTCGCCCTCGAGAATCTTCCCGCCCGCGTGGAAGGCATGAGCGCATGGACCGACGCTGCCTTGCTCAATGAGGCCGGCATACCCGCAATATGCTTCGGACCGGGCGATATCTCGCTGGCACATTCAGCGACCGAACACGTGCCACTCGCCGAAATCGATTCCGCCACGGCTGTCCTGGCCCACTTCGTACGAAGCTGGTGCAACGCGGAACGCTGATGTACAAAGTGCCCGGCAGCAACGCCGCGACGATGCCGTCGCACTCGATTAGAATCGTTAGATGCAGCTTTCCACCAGGCAGTACAACCTGCTCGAACGAGCCATTTCGGACGGGCGACGGATAGTGGTCTACCGTCGCGGGTCGGAGTTCGTCGTGCGCCCCGAATCACTCGGCCTCCGCGCGGGACGTGAGGCGATCGAAACCGTGCAGCCTGCCACAGGCGATCGGATGACGATCTACCTGGACGACCTCGAAGGGTTCGAAATCGTTGATGCCTGAGACACCGGAAGAACTCGTCGCCGTCTATGCGGACGAATCCTGCCTCGGCAACGGCCGCGAAGGGGCGAACCCTGGCGGCGCCGGCGGCCTCGTGGAATGGCGCAGCCCTGCAACCGGCCGGATAGTCCGGTGGGACTTCTGGATCAGCGAGCCCGCGACGACGAACAACCGCATGGCGCTCCGCTCGGTGATCGAAGCATTTCGCGGAATCTCCTCCCGGCGCAGGAAATTTGCCGTAGTGTTCACGACCGACTCCCGCTACATCGTTGACGGCATGACGAGCTGGGTACACGGCTGGGCGCGACAGGGCTGGAAGCGAAAGACCGGACCGATCGAGAACCTCGAGCTGTGGAAGGACGCACTTCGGGCGCTCGGCGACCACCACTGCGAGTGGCGCTGGGTTCGGGGACACAATGGACAACCGCAGAACGAATACGCCAATCACCTGGCGACGCGGGCGGCCGCTGCGCAGGATTCGTCGGCCGGCCTCATGGAGTCCGGTTTTGATGCATGGATGAGTGAGCACGGGGGCTCTGGTGTTACCAGTCAATTGGTGGCACCATTTCCGGGCCCCGAAACTTTCAAAGGAAAGCACCGAGAATGGACGATCTAGATCGCCTTCACCGCCGGCTCGTACACAACATCCGCGCCTCTCGGCCCGAGTATCTCAGGATTCCATTCACGGTCCGCGAGCTCTACGAACAGATCGTTCCCTACCGACACAATCGCCGGGAACTGGCGATCGAGACCAACGACGATTACGAGACGGCCGTCGCCCGGCTGCTGTCCGGAGAGCGCGATTATGTGACCGCGGACCCGGCGCTGCAGGAATCCCTGCGACGCGAGCTCGCTTCACCAACCGGCGACCCGGGAATCTTCAAGGATCACGCCGACGCGACCCTCACGCTGACATCTGCGGCCGATTCCGCGTTGACGCCGGCCGCCGGTACCGCTACCGCGGGGATGACGACGCCGCGTGCAGTAGCCGAACATCAGGAAACGGAGATGTCGCCAGGCCAGAGCGCACTCGCTGCGTTCGACGCCATGTCACCCGCGACTTCGTTTCCATCGGTGCCGACTGCTCCCATCCCCACACTCCTCGAGTCCCTGTCTCCTTCGGATGTCCCGACCGATTGCAGATTCTGTGGCGGCGCCCTGCCCGAAGGACGGGAGACGAATTACTGCCCGCATTGCGGTGAGAATCTTCGCACCAAGCGCTGCCCCGCCTGCGGTTCGGAGATGGATGCGTCTTGGAGGTTCTGCGTCACCTGCGGTAGAGGTGCGAGCTAGACTCGGCAGTCGGCCTTGCACGCATCGTTGTGCGGTTACTGTTCGCGAGGCGTTTCGGTGATCAGCCGAGCTCCGCGCTGAAACGTGAAGTAAGCGTAGGCCCACTGGATCATGACCGTAATCCGGTTGCGAAAACCAATCAGATAGGTGATGTGGATGCCCAGCCACATCAGCCATGCGAATCGGCCACTGAGCTGCACTCGACCGCCGAACAGATTGGCGATCGCGCGGCCACGTCCGATAGTCGCCAGGTCTCCCTTGTTGAAGTAATCGAAGTCGGATCGCGGCTCCGAACGCATGCTCGCAATGATGTTCCGGGCAGCAACTCGCCCTTCCTGCATGGCTACCTGCGCGACTCCGGGCGCTGGTTCCCCGTTCGTCTGCAACGCGTACGCAAGATCCCCTATCACGAAGACGTTCGGATGTCCCGGAATGGAAAGGTCAGGCTGGACTATTACCTGTCCCGTCCGGGTCAGCGGCACATCCAGCGATCGAGACAGTGGTGATGCGACGTTGCCTGCGGCCCAGAAAATTGCACGTGTGGGTATCGCATGATCGCCCACGTGGACGACTCCAGCCTCGATGCCGGTCACCGATGAAGATGTTCTGACATCGACGCGAAGCTGGGCCAGATCACGCGCCGCGCGCGCCGCGAGCTTCTCGGGAAACGCGGACAATATGCGCGGTCCTGCTTCCAGCAGAATGACCGACGTGTCACGAGTGTCTATCCGGCGAAAATCGCGACGCATGCCCCGGGCGATCTCCTGCATCACACCGGCGAGTTCGCAACCTGTCGGCCCCGCTCCGACAATGACGAATGTCAGCCATGCATCACGCTCGGCCGGCGTGGCAGCCCGTTCAGCTTCCTCGAACGCGAGCAGGAAGCGGCGACGAATCTCGACAGCATCCGAGATGTCCTTCAGGCCCGGCGCGAGCGTCTCCCACTCCGGGTGACCAAAATAGGAATGCCGCGTACCGCTCGCGATCACCAGGTAATCATAGTCGACCTCGAAATCAGGCAGCAATCGCGCGGGATCGGAGCATTTCACGCGGCGCCTTATGACATCGATCTCCAGAGCTTCCGCCAGCTCCACGATCGTATTCTGCTGGCCGCGCAGGATGTGCCGGATCGCACCCGTGATGTCGCTCGGCGCGAGCGACGCAGTTGCGACCTGGTAGAGCAAGGGCTGGAAGACGTGGTGATTAGTCCGGTCCAGAACCGTGATGCGAGCGTTGACGCGCGACAGCTTGCGCGCCACCATAAGGCCACCAAAGCCTGCGCCGATGATGACGATCCTTGGCAGCGCGTCAGTCGCGGCGTCATTCAGCATCGCATCAACTCATTGCAGCCGCGATTCCGCAACGCGTGCCGCCACGGCCATGACGAGGACCAGGCCGATGAGGAGTGTGCTGTACGCCGAGGCAGTGCCAAATGCATACGATCTCAATTGCGCGAGAATCTCGATTGATATCGGCCTGTTGCCATGCGTGTAGAGAACGATGCTCGCCACGAACTCACCAACCGCCGTGACACTGGCGAGAAGGGCTCCAGCGACGATTCCGGGACGCGCCGCAGGCAGCACTACTCGCCGAACTGCCATCCACCACGAAGCACCCAGTCCTCTGGCCGCTGGTTCGAGAGATGGATCCATCTGTCGCAATGAGCCCTCCACCGCCTGTGACACGAGCGGAATGTCCCGCACGAAGTATGCGAGCGGGAGTATCCAGAACGTGCCTACGAGCAGGATCTTGCCGCGTGCGATGTCGTTCGTGTTGAACGTCGCGAGCAGTCCGAGCGCAACAGCCGTTCCGGGAATGGCCCACGGAAGCGCAACGAGCGTCTCCAGCAGCCCGCGACCGGTGAACCGGCGGGTCACGATCAGATAAGCCGCGGCCACGCAGAACACGACGTTGGCAGCCGTTGCCAGCACCGACATCACGATGCTGTTGCGTATTGGCGTCCACAACTGATTCTCGGTGAACAGCCCCGCGTAATTGTGCGTTGTGTAAACCGGGGGCAAAATCTGCGTCGTCCACGCGCCATCCTTCGCGAACGACACGAGCACTATCATGAGGTGGGGCAGAACCAGGACCAGTACGATTAACCCGGCCGCGATCGCCAGAGCGATTCTCGTTGATCGGGAACTGACGCCGTGGCGAGTCGCTCCGCCCTTGCCAGCCGCCACGTACGATCGCTTGCTCTCGAGCCAGCGGAACAGCAGGAGACCGGCCACCGCACTGATCGCCAGAACGGTCGTCTCCACATATGCCAGCCCGATCGCGTCGTTGAGCTTCGAATTCAGAATCTGTGTCGAGAGCACGCGCACGCCGCCCCCGAACACGTACGGCGCGGAGAAGGATCCCAGGGCGTTCATGAAGACGAGCAAAGCCGATCCCGCGATCGCCGGAGTGAGCAGCGGCAGTGTCACGCGGGTCAACCGGCGAAACGTGCTCGCGCCGAGCCCGATCGCAGCCTCGTCCAGCGACGATTCATAACGCTCGAGTCCGGCAGACACGAACAGATACACATACACGTACATGGTGTACGCGTGAATGAAGATGATCGCGCCAAGTCCATTCAGGTGCCACGGCACTTCGTTGAGGCCAAGCGCGAGTTGCGCTGCACGCGTAATGACGCCGGTGTCACCGTACAGAAACAGGAAGGCGATCACGCCAACTAGCGGAGGAAGTGCAGCCGGCAGCAGCGCTGCCGCCCGAAGCAGCGTACGTCCCGGGAAATCGAACCGCGTAAGCAGGAATGCGAGCGGCACACCTATCGCGAGCGAGGCCGCCACCGATGCCACCGCGATGATGATGCTGTTTCTGAGCGCCTCGACGTCCGACGGGGAGTCGACGAACTCGCGCCAGTGTCCCATGCTGCCCGCGATGACCGCAACGTTCGGATAGATGACAGTCCACGCAAGAATGAGCAGCAGCGGAAGCGCCGCCAGAGTCGCCATTCGCTCGGCGCGGCTTCGGTGCCGCAGCCATCGAAGCGGAGTCACGGGACCATCGGGACGCGACGCGTCAGCTTCACGCCGATTTCTGTACCCGGCTCGATACGATCGCGTGACGCTACTTCCAGATCGACCGAGTCGTCGAGCACCAGTCGGTACACGAACTGTGCGCCGGCGAACCTGCGACTTGCCACCTTCGCACGCCACGCGTCGGAATCCGCGGCGTCGCATATTGTCACCGCTTCCGGCCTTACCACCAGCGCACCCTCCACGCCGTCGGCTACCGCGTCGTGCGACCCCAGCGATACGGTGTGAGCAACTCCGTTGAACAGCACCAGCGCAGAATCCCCCTGCC
>JALYYT010000278.1 GCA_030946285.1 Gemmatimonadota bacterium | reverse complement strand
GTCCGCGCTTGACGCCAACGTTGCGAAACCGGGCGACAGGTTTCCGCTTTCGCCGGCGCATCAGGAAACGTTTTCTCTGGAGAACAATCACGCTACACACGACGCACTTCTGACGATGCGTTTTTCCATTAAATCGGTATCGAGTCAGTTCCTTCGTGGCGACGACGCGAACCGGGAGCAGCTGCTTGCACCTTACGCGCTTGCGAACGCCGGTTTCAGCGTTCAGATGGCAGCGTTCACGATAAGTTCATACGTGCAGAATCTTTTCGATCGCAGGTACAACAGCTTTGGTGTCTTCGGGGACAACCCGCTGGGTCCGATTGGGGGACCGCGCCCTGCAACGCCGACTGAAGAGCGCTTTTCGACTCCGGGATTCCCGCGCGCGGTTACCGTGTCGCTGAGTCTTCGGATATGAGCCTTTGGAATCGTTCTCGAAATGGAGCGGAGCGAAGAGCTGTCGAACGCGAATGTCGCGCAGTTCGCACTCTCACCGAGAGCGATTATCCGCTGGGTGTCGCCGCCCCGACCCCACTCGGGCGCACGTCGCTTCCGGCGGGCCGGCCAAGATGCATTCCAGGCACCTGCACGTTCCGACGTTCCTGCACTCATCGAACTTGGTCGACTGCTCCAGATAACTGAACGGATACTCCGCGACGAGGAAACCGACGAGGACCTTGAACTGATCTTCACGCCCGGCTCCTTGCTTGGGGGCACGCGCGCCGTGGATGTTAAATGTGTAGCGCAGAAGACGTTAAATTTGTATGCTAGATGATGTTAGATTTGTAGCGTGGACCATGTGAGATTGGAGTGTGCGGGCGTCAAAGGTGTATGGTATGAGGTGTTAAGCGAACCAGTTCGTGGTGACCGGCTCGTCGAGCCCGAGCAGCCCAGGGACACACTCAGGCGCCGGCAGGATCCCGACGATCCGCATGCGCCCGCTCGCGCTCGCGCTCGCGGAACGCGGCACCACGACACCAACAGTCAGTTTGGCACTGCTGCTGAAGGGCGCCCGCTCCCCCATCGTCAGGACGAGTGCGTTCGACCTTAAGCGCTACACGCACGAGATTCTGCAGTCCGGCTTCCCAGGGATCAGGCAGCTGTCGGGGCGGGCCCACCGCACCCAGCTCGATGGCTGTCTCGAGCGTATTGTCGACCGTGACTTTGAGGACGCCTCAGGAAAACGCGTTCGCTATCCACGTGTGCTTCGCCGCTGGCTGACCGCGTATGCGGCAGCGATCTCCACAACAGCGACACAGGAGGCGATCCGCGACGCCGCGACTGGAGGTGAAGCAGACAAGCCAGCACGCACATCGACCACGATGTACCGGGCAGTGTTGGAGCACATGTGGATCGTTGATCCCATCCCGGCGTGGGTGCCTTCGCAGAACGCGTTCGCACACTTGGCACTGGCCCCCAAGCACCAGCTGGCAGATCCGGCCCTCGCTGCGCGAATGCACGGACTGACCGCTGACAGCTTGCTGGGCGGATCACAACCAGCAGCCAGTGACAGCGCGTTCCACGCGCCGAATGCTGGCCAATTAGTGTCCTCGCGCGCTAGTGTCGTTCGTGACGGCACGTGGCTTGGCCGGCTGTTCGAGGGGCTCGTCTCGCTCGATGTTCGCGTCTACGCCCAAGCAGCTGAGGCACGGGTGTGCCATTTTCGGACGGCAAATGGTCGGCACGAAGTCGACCTGATCGTTGTCCGAGACGACGGCCGCGTGCTCGCCATTGAGGTAAAGCTCGGAGCGGTGGTCAACGATGGTGACGTCAAGCATCTCAGCTGGCTCGCTCAGGAGATTGGCGACAACTTGCTGGACGCCATCGTCATCTACACCGGTCCTCACGCTTACCGCCGTGCGGACGGCATCGGCGTCGTGCCAGCGGCGTTATTCGGGCCATAACGCCGCCCCGGTAACGCGGACCCCGATTTTTCAAGTGTGTCAATGCAGACACCGTGAGTTATGAGTGCGGCATAAACGCGCCGACGAGCCCTCCGACGAGCGCGCCGGCTAGCGCACCCACAACTCCTAATACGGCGCCCGCTCCGCTCACCTGCACGCGGGCATCCGACGCTTGGTGGTCACTGATTATTCCCACGACTGCGCCGGCGACACCTCCAACTGCGGCACCGGTGAGTGCACCAAGCTTAACGTGAGTTGATCGGTCACCGCGGCGGTTCGTCGAGTCGCCATTCGCGAATTGAGCCGCGGTTTGTATTCCGGCGGGCCGGTCAAAAACCCATGCGCTCGGCTCGGCTATTTCCGGAGCAGAAGCGCACGTTAACAACGGCACACTGAGTTCGAGCGCAAGAAGGTGGGATCTTGATTCGGCCGTCTGAGCCTGAAGCGTCCCGACGGAGACACACATCCAGACGAGAATGGGCAGCAGAGTTCGTGTCCGCGCACTAAATCGTTCGCCGGCATACTCATAGGTCGATCCTGTAATACGCGCCGGTAATGCGGCCATGATTTCTC
>JALYYT010000274.1 GCA_030946285.1 Gemmatimonadota bacterium | reverse complement strand
GGACCATGGTGGCTCCTTCCTCGACAGCGATCTGATAATCGTTGGACATCCCCATTGACAGCTCCGTCGCTGGATGACCGGCGTCCGCAAGGACCTGCCGGGCATGACGTGCACCCGCGAACGTCTTCCTGAGCACAATCTCGGACGCGTCGAGCGGCGCCATGGTCATCGCGCCGACGACGCGGATACCAGCCATGCTCGCCAAACGATCCGACTCCGCGCGCAGCTCCTCGGGGGAGAAGCCACCCTTGGCTGCTTCACCCGAAGTGTTCACCTGAACAAGCGCGTCCACTGCACGACCCCGCCTCACGCCGAACTCGCAAATCGCGTCCGCCAGACGGGAACTGTCCAGCGAGTGTAGCAACGCGAAATGTTCCAGCTCGTGCACCTTGTTGCGTTGCAGATGCCCGATGAGGTGCCATAACACCGGCACCCCAACCGCATCCATCTTTCCGAGTGCCTCCTGGACGCGGTTCTCGCCGCAATCCGGAACGCCAGCCTCCCAGGCTTCGATTGCAGCCTCGGGGCCGTGCGTCTTGGTTACAGCTATCACCCGGACAGACTGGCCCGAACCACCGCGTGCCGCCGCGGCCGCGATGAGGCCACGGATCTCCGCTACCCGATCGGGGAGATTCGGAAAATGCATAGCCATGAAATTTAACCAGACGCCAATTGTGCGGCGGTGTCGCCTGCACTCGCTCGCGCGAAGGGATTCGCAACCTGCCCACTGGAATTCGGGGGCAATTCCTTATATCTTTCAATCCGGATGAACGGATCGACACCTCCCATATTCGACCGGCTGACGGCGCTGTCCGACCCTACGCGGGGTCGGTTGCTTTCGCTGCTCGACCGCCACGAGCTGACCGTTACCGAGATGTGCAGCGTTACCCAGCTTCCGCAGTCCACGGTGAGCCGGCATCTCAAGGTACTGGGCGACGGTGGTTGGGTCACATTCCGTGCCGACGGGACCAGCCGCAGGTACCGCGGGGTGTCGGACAGGCTCGACGCCACCGGACGCCGGCTCTGGACCCTCGTTCGGGAGCAGGTCAGCACCGCCCCCTCGGCCCAGAACGACACCCAGCGCTTGCGTTCGGTGCTCGCCGAACGGCGCAGCGCATCGCAGGAGTTCTTCTCGACGTCGGCCGGACAGTGGGACAGGCTTCGTGGTGATCTATTCGGAAGCCGAGCTGACGTCGTAGGACTGCTGGGGCTGCTGGACGAGAAATGGACGGTGGCGGACCTCGGCTGCGGCACTGGACAGGTTTCCGAGATGCTCGCTCCCTTCGTGGCCAGCGTCGTCGCGGTAGACGAGTCTCCGGCGATGCTTACCGCGGCGCGGCGGCGCCTCAAGGGCTTCACCAATGTCTCCGTTCGCGAGGGTGACCTCGGCGCCCTTCCCGTGGATGATGAATCCATGGATGCGGCCCTTCTCTTTCTCGTACTCCACTACACTGCCGATCCTGCGGAAGTCTTCACGGAAATTCGCCGGATCCTGAAGCCCGATGGCAGGCTTCTCATAGTCGACATGATGCCGCATGAGCGAGCTGAGTTCCGCAACATCATGGGACATGTATGGCAGGGCTTCGCCGCGGCGGAGCTATCGCGATGGATCGAGCAGGCCGGGCTGCACGAACTGAGGTACCACCCGCTCCCCGCCGATCCCGTAGCGAAGGGCCCGACACTCTTCGCGGCGTCCGCGCGGCGTGCGATGAATCCCGCGGTGGTATCGACACCGATCTCCACACCGAATTCAACACCGAATTCAACAATGAACGCAGCATCCCGGTCGGTCGAGGAGACCGCGCGAAAGACAGCAGGAACCGGCGCGTCCCGCATTGCAAAACCCAAAGCCGGCGCTCGTGCCGGCCACTCATAATCGAACAGAGGCTGACATGGCAACCACGATCTCTCCACACACCACACCCTCACCGGTGACAACGAACAACCGCCCGCGCTTCAAGGTTGCCGACATCTCGCTCGCCGATTTCGGCCGCAAGGAGATTCGTCTCGCCGAGCAGGAAATGCCCGGTCTGATGTCACTGCGTGAGGAATTCGGAAGCAGAAAGCCGCTGAAGGGCGCGCGCATCATGGGCTCATTGCACATGACAGTGCAGACAGCGGTGCTCATCGAAACGCTCACCGAGCTTGGCGCCGATGTGCGCTGGGTGAGCTGCAACATCTTCTCTACCCAGGATCATGCCGCAGCTGCCGTCGCCGTCGGAAAGAACGGGACGGCGGAAGATCCAGAGGGAGTATCCGTCTTCGCGTGGAAAGGCGAGACGCTCGAGGAGTATTGGTGGTGCACCGAGCAGGCGCTCATGTGGCCCGACGGCGGCGGCCCCAATCTGCTCCTCGACGACGGTGGTGACGCGACGCTGCTCGTTCACCGCGGCGCGGATTACGAAGCGACCGGTGAGATTCCGGCATTCGCTCCCGCGACCGACTCCGAGGAGTGGGGCGTCATTCTCGATCTCCTCCGCGCGGAAGCGGTCAACAATCCGGGTCGCTGGACACGTGTCGCGGGCGCCATTCGCGGCGTGTCTGAAGAGACGACCACCGGTGTGCACCGTCTCTACGAAATGATGAAGGCGGGTACGCTTCGGTTCCCCGCGATCAACGTCAACGACGCCGTGACAAAGAGCAAGTTCGACAACCTCTATGGTTGCCGTCACTCGCTCACAGACGGAATCCTCCGCGCGAGCGACGTGATGCTCGCTGGAAAGGTGGCTGTCATATTCGGCTACGGCGATGTGGGCAAGGGTTGCGCGCAGTCACTTCGCGGACAGGGCGCACGCGTGATCATCACGGAGATCGATCCAATCTGCGCGCTGCAGGCCGCCATGGAAGGTTACCAGGTCACGACTCTGGAAGACGTGATCTCCACCGCCGACATCTTCATCACTGCGACGGGCAACAAGAACATCATCACCGTCGAGGACATGGCGAAGATGAAGGACAAGGCCATCGTCGGCAACATCGGTCACTTCGACAACGAGATCGACATGGCCGGTCTCAAGAAGAATGGTATCAAGCGCATCAACATCAAGCCGCAGTACGATGAGTTCGTCTTCCCTGACGGTCACTCGGTGATGATTCTCGCTGAAGGCCGCCTGCTCAACCTGGGCTGCGCAACAGGTCACCCGAGCTTCGTGATGTCGGCATCGTTCAGCAACCAGGTGATGGCGCAACTCGAGCTTCACGAGAACGCCGGCAAGCTCGAGAAGAAGGTGTACACGCTCCCCAAGCATCTCGACGAGAAGGTCGCACGACTTCATCTGGCCAAGCTCGGCGTCAAGCTCACGAAGCTGTCCACCGACCAGGCCGATTACATCGGAGTTCCGGTGGATGGTCCGTACAAACCGGATCACTATCGGTACTAGGCAAGGCTGAAAAAACGTCCAAAAGGGCCTCGCTCACCGCGAGGCCCTTTTGCGTGCTGCCCCCCGGCGCGCCATGGCGAACCTTCGGCTTGCTTGCCGGTGCGCACGCGCGCTGTACATTCGGCACCATGCGAACACTCCTGGCATTGGCACTTGTTGCCGCGATGACCGGTGCAACC
This sequence comes from Gemmatimonadota bacterium, assembly GCA_030946285.1. GTDB lineage: Bacteria > Gemmatimonadota > Gemmatimonadetes > Gemmatimonadales > Gemmatimonadaceae > Fen-1247. The sequence continues at coordinate 5,636 of JALYYT010000274.1, read as the reverse complement.
CGCGCCGCAGACACCCCGCCCCACCACTCGTACGTTTACCTCTGGGTCAGCGACTCGGCACAGAAGGCGAGCGACTTCATCGCGGTGATTGACGCGGACGCCAGCTCGTCCGGGTACGGGCAGGTCGTCAGCTCGCTACCCGTCGGAGCAACGGGAATGGCGCATCACACGGAGGCGGAACTCTCGCCGGACGGACACCTTCTCGCGAATGACTTTCATCTCGGCCGCACCTGGCTGTTCGACCTGACGAACGCCACGCGTCCGGCGATCGTCACATCCTTCGGCGACCTCGCCGGTATGTCGCATCCGCACAGCTTCATCAGGCTCCGTAACGGACACGTACTCGCAACCTATCAGTATCTGGCGGCCGGCGAATCGCCCATGTCGGCGAAGATGGGGATGAAAGACATGAAGGGCAGCGGTCGGCATTCCACGGGTGGGCTGGTGGAGATGACGGAGCGCGGTGATGTCGTTCGCCAGTCGAGCGCCGCGGCCTTGTCCGACGGTCCCACGCACATCTATCCATACAGCGTTGGTGTAATCCCGTCCATTGACCGGGCGATATCGACGACCACGGACATGGACGCAGCTGACACAGTCGCGACTTCGGAATGGATTCAGATCTGGCGTCTTTCCGATCTCAGGCTGCTTCGCAACGTTGCGCTTCCACCGGGTCCGCGCGGCAAGGAGAATCGCTATACCGGAGAGCCTCGCCTGCTGGCAGATGGGCACAGTGTCTACGTGCACACCTTCTCGTGCGGACTGTATCTCGTGACTGACGTCGCCGGAAATGCGCCGCAATCAACACTTGTGCACACATTCCCCGGCATGGAGTGCGGCGTGCCTGTACTCGCGGGACACTACTGGATTCAAACGGTTCCCGACACGCATTCGCTCGTAGCCCTCGACATCACTGATCCAAAGCATCCGCGCGAGGTTTCGAGCGTCTTCCTGGGCAAAGATGAAAGTCCGCACTGGGCGGCAATCGATCCCACGGGCCGACGGCTGATCGTCAATTCCGGCGGGCGCGGGAAGCGGATTTTCATGGTCAATCTGGATCCGTCGAGCGGAAGACTATCCATGGATAATCACTTTCGCGCGGCGAACGACACGAGCGCCGGGATCGTGATTACACATCGCTCATGGCCGCATGGGTTTGACGGTGCCGCCTCGCCGCACGGCGCGGTCTTCTCGCGCTGACTGCCTCGCGGCAGCAACTCGTTCCGGACGACATCACGGAAGCGTGTCGTCCGATTGCCGGAAGGCGGACTGGATAACCGGCCGTCCAGCCGCTGCGGCACGCTGGCGAATGTTCTCCAGTGTCCTGGCGGTTCCGTACCAGTTGGCAGCGTGCAGTGAATCAACCAGTCCGTACCGGCGACGCAGTTCCGCGCGATACCATCGCGGCGTGAGCAAGGGAATCGTCACCACCGTCACGTCGCGCCGGAGTGACTCCACCTGCTGCATGTACCAGAGCGGGTACGTGTCGTTGTCACCCACTGCCAGTAGCACGGCACGCGGCGGAAGTCGCTCCAGCATGCGCGCGGATTCACGCTCCGCGCGGTGCTGCTCATCACGACGCTCGTGCCGCACGGGATTCCAGTTCAACACGAGTGGAAGCATGGCAACCGCGACGCCGGCGTTCGTGAGCATCCGCGAATATGAACCCCGAGCCTGAACGGTCACGGCGATGCTGCGCGCGAGCTGCACCGCACCGAATCCGGCCCACGCTCCCCAGCACACGAACGCCCACGTGAAGAAATAGTCCCTGTCACGGGCTTCATGCAATGCGCCCGGCGGGAGAACTCCTTCGCCATACGACGCGCCAGCGCGAAGATTCAGATAGAGCACTACGCCGATGCTCGTCGTCACGAGAAACAAAATCCACGTGCGCCAGCCCGTACGATCCAGGATGCGGTGCCTGACCGAGCCGTACACCCCGAGTAACGCGTACAGCAGCGTGAACATGGTTCTGCCGAATGTCGGACCGGGCCCAGGGCCAAGACCGAGGGCAACCTGCCAGTCTGCGTATTCCAACACATTTCCGAACTGCAGCCAGAGCGGTGCACGGCGCGGCCAGAGGGGAGCCACGTCATACTGATGTCGCTGCACCGCATCTATCAGTGCGCCAACGGTCGCCGGGTTCGCCTGATTGATCGCGGGATCGTGCCGCGACCTGACAAGCATGAAGAGTATGACGGACCCGCCGATGATCGACAGCGCCAGGCCGAGAATCACGTCGCGCACATGGGGTTTCTCGCGTGCTGTTGCGATTGCGTAGATAGCGGCGGGAACGACGAGCAGAGCCGTGAGGTGCAGTGACCAGGCGAGTCCGAACAGGTATAGCGTGAGCGCGATCCACCGATGCTGCAATGTCAGCGCATACTGCCGGGCGCACCAGAAGATCACGAACGCACCAAGAAGCGCGAACGCGTACACCTCCGTCTCGGTCGCGTTGAGCCACACGGTCGACATGAGACCCGCGGTCACCGCACCAGCGAATGATGCCGTTGCGTCGCGAGTCGAGCGCCAAAGGATGTTTGCGACGAGCCCGAACGCTGCGGCGGTCGTCAGCGCGGAGAACGAATTCACGGCGATCGTGAAACCAGTGACGGGTGTTACTATCATGCTCCACACGCGCGCGGCAAGTATGAACAGCGGCGTACCCGGCGGATGCGGAATTCCGAGCGAATGCACCGACGCCAGAAACTCACCGGCATCCCAGTATGTCACACCACGCGCGAGCGTGACGCAGTACACGGCGAGCAGAACTGCGAATGCCGCGACGTCAGGACGGGCTACTCTGCCGGTGTGCACGCTCCTCCTCATGTACGGCGAGACGTCAGACGTCAGTTGTGGCGGGTGCGCTCAGCTCGGTTGTATGGCGTGGCATCTGGCCGCCGAGTATCTCCCTCAGCTCGAGTGTCGTGAGAGACCTGTACATGCGACCCTTGTGCGCCACGGAGATCGAGGAGTTTTCCTCACTTACCACGACTACCAGGGCATCGGTTTCCTCACTGAGACCCACGGCAGCCCGATGTCTCGTTCCCATCCCCCGCTCAGGGAGCACCGATTGCGACAATGGCAGGATGCATCCAGCCGCCACGATCACGCGCTCGCGCAGGATCACCGCTCCGTCGTGCAGAGGAGTGTATGGCGTGAAGAGTGTCACCAGAAGATCTGACGACACGTTCGCCTGGAGCTCGGTCCCCGTTTCGGCGTAATGCGCGAGCGACATCTCCTGCTCCACCACGATGATCGCTCCATGCGACGATCTGCTCAACCGGTCCACAGCGTCAACCACTTCCTCGGCTACTTCGATTCGCGGAACGCGCCGGAGAAAGCGAGCTGTGCGCGGATAGCGCAGCCGGTAGAAGATCGAACGAATCTCCGGCTGAAAGACAATGAGTGCCGCGATACCCGCAATCTCGATCCACGTCACGCACGCGCCTCGAGGATTCCGAAGGCGACGTCGAGCGCCTCACGATTCGGCCGGATATCATGCACGCGGAACCAGCTCGCGCCGAGCGTGAGCGCAACAACGTTGGCTCCCACGGTCCCCGCGACACGTCCGGTTGCGTTGCTCACAGCAGTCAGCTCTCCAATGAATCGTTTGCGTGACGCTCCGATCATCACCTCGAAGCCAAGCTCCAGCAATAGTGGAACATTCGCAAGTACCTCGACCGAATGTGCGGAGCGCTTTGAGAAGCCCAGGCCCGGATCGAGGATGATTCTCGCTGGATTCACCCCTGCGCCGACGGCGAGCGCCGCTGCCGCGCCAAGCTCGCGGACGACAGCGCTGGCGGCGCCGTCCGGGTAATCCGCCCGCTCATAGCTTGCCATGTCCTCGACCGAACCTCGCGAGTGCATGAGTATCAGAGTCGCCCCTCGAGCGGCGCAGACTTTCGATATGCGTTCGTCGAGACGCAGTGCGGACACGTCATTCACTATACTCGCTCCCGCGCTGAGCGCTGCCTCGGCCACGGCGCTCTTCACGGTATCAACTGCGACAGGCGTGTGAGGCCAGCGCTTCACGATGGCGCGGACCACCGGCAGAACGCGGTCCGCCTCCTCGCTGGCGCTGACACTTCTCGCACCTGGCCTCGTCGATTCTCCGCCGACTTCAATGACGTCGGCCCCTTCGTCGAGCATCGTCGCTGCGCGGTCCATTGCGAGAGGCACGGACAAAAAATTACCCCCGTCGCTGAAGCTGTCGGGGGTAATGTTCAGCACACCGACGATGGTCGGCCTACGCAGGAGCAACTTCCGGTCCGCCGAACAGGGGCGGACGAGCGGGCTTGGCCGTGGGCACCGAAGTCGCAGCCGGCACCGGAGGCGCCGGCGGAAACGTGGACGGGGCACGCGGCGGAAGCGTCTCTCCGCGCGCAAGCATCTTCACCTCTTCACCAGTGAGTGTCTCGCGCTCGAGCAGCGCGGCGGCAACCGCGTGAAGCAGGTCGAGGTTCTCCGTGAGAACCTCTGTCGCACGCTGATAGGCTTCACGAATGACCTTGGATATCTCCGCATCGACGGTCTGAGCGGTGCTGCTCGAAATATGACGACGGCTCTGGATCTCGCGACCCAGGAACAGCTCCTGCTCGTCGTCGCCGACGAGAATCGGACCTACCACATCCGAGAGTCCCCACTGCGAGACATACCGCCGCGCGATATTCGTCGCCTGCTGGATATCGCTCGCCGCGCCGGTAGTTACGTGATCCTTCCCGAACACCAGCTCCTCGGCGGCCCGCCCGCCATATGCCTTGACCAGTGTCGCCTTGAGCTGCTCACGCGTGATGGAGACACGATCGTCCTCGGGCAGCGTGAACGCCAGACCGAGTGCACGACCGCGAGGAACGATCGTAACCTTGTGCAGCGGATCATTCCCCTTGACCTTGATGGCGCAGATCGCGTGACCGCCCTCGTGATACGCGGTCAGCTTACGCTCCGCGTCCTTCATCACCATGGACTTGCGCTCTGCGCCGAGCATGACCTTGTCCTTGGCATCCTCCAGATCGACCATGTAGACCTTGTCATGGTTGCGACGGGCCGCCAGCAACGCGCCCTCGTTCATCAGGTTGGCGAGATCAGCACCCGACATTCCGGGTGTACCGCGCGCAAGCGTGAAGATGTCCACGTCGTCAGCAACGGGCTTGTTGCGCATGTGCACACGCAGGATGCCTTCACGACCGCGGAGGTCGGGTGCATCGACCACGATCTGGCGATCGAAGCGCCCGGGACGGAGAAGCGCCGGATCGAGGACATCCGGTCGGTTTGTAGCGGCGATGAGAATTACGCCTTCGTTCGACTCGAACCCGTCCATTTCGACGAGCAGCTGGTTCAGAGTCTGCTCGCGCTCGTCATGACCGCCGCCCAGACCCGCGCCGCGGTGACGCCCGACCGCGTCGATTTCGTCAATGAAGATGATGCATGGCGCATGTGCTTTTCCCTGCTCGAAGAGGTCGCGCACGCGACTCGCGCCGACGCCGACGAACATCTCGACGAAATCCGAACCCGACATCGAGAAGAAGGGGCGCGCGGCCTCTCCGGCCACCGCACGCGCCAGAAGCGTCTTTCCGGTTCCCGGAGGACCGACCAGGAGACATCCCTTCGGAAGACGGCCACCGAGCTTCGTGAAC
>JALYYT010000267.1 GCA_030946285.1 Gemmatimonadota bacterium | reverse complement strand
CCTCCCACCCCGTTCAGTTCAGTTGAAAACTGTTTTCAGAAAATCAGGAATCAACGTCCGTCTCCGGCGCCCTGTTGTACAAGTTCATCGCCTTCTCGACCCCATTACGCAGCCAAGTCTCAGTCGTAGCAGTGAGCGAGGGCAGCAGCGAGAGAACGTCCTCGCGCTCGTCGCGTGCGAACGGCGAGAGCACGAAGTCAGCGAGATCCTTGTAGATCCCCTTTCGCTCCTCGCTCGGACCGACGCCGATTCGCAGGCGCGCGTAGTCCTGCGATCCTAGCGCCTGCTCGACGCTCTTGAGACCGTTGTGTCCGCCGGCGCTGCCGCGCGCGCGGATCCGAACGCGGCCCACGGGCAGCTGCACTTCGTCCACAACCACGAGGAGATCCTTGGCGGCGCTCCAGAAAGGACGACGCACGTAATTCTTGAGCGCCCGTCCGCTCAGGTTCATGTACGTCTGCGGCTTCATGAGTCGCACCTTGATGTTACCGAGCAGTCCGCTTGACACCTGCGCGTCGCCGTCCTTGCGCCAGCCATCGAAGTGCCAGCGCTCGGCCAGATGATCGACGAGCCACCAGCCCACGTTGTGACGTGTGGGCGCGTAATCCCGGCCGGGATTGCCGAGTCCGACGATGACTTTCATTACAGTATACGAAAAAGGGCGGGCGAGATGCCCGCCCCCTGACGTTGCTGGCGGAAGTTACTTCTTCTCGGGCTCTGCACCCTCTTCCGGCTTCTTCGCGCGGATGACTTCCGGCTCACCCGACGTCGGCTCCGCCTCTGCCACGACCGCTTCGACGGCTGCACGCGGCGTTGCGATAACGACGATCGCTGCGCCGGGCTCATCGAGCACGGTTACGCCATCGGGAACCGTGAGCTGGTTCACGTGGATGGACTGGCCGAGGTCGAGATCCGTGATGTCCACGTCGATCTGATTCGGCATCTTCGCCGGATCGACGGAGATCGTGAGTTCGCGAAGGGTGTGGTCCACGATGCCGCCGCCGATGCGAACGCCGACCGGCGTGCCGGTAAGACGGATCGGGATGCGGACGGTCATCTTCTCGCCTTCGACGAGCTCCTGGAAATCAACGTGCAGAATCTGGCGCTTGAACGGGTGTCGCTGAATCTCGCGGATGAGAGCGCGTGACGTGCCGCCCTCGATGGCGAGCTCGACAACCGTGTTGTCAGCCGAGATGTGCGAAAGCAGCTTCTCGAGCTCACGAGCCGGAATGGCGAGCGACTGCGCCTCGCGGGCGTGGCCGTAGATGACCGCTGGAATCTGGCCGTCGCGGCGAAGCGAGCGGGCGTTGCCCTTGCCGGTTGCGGCGCGACGTGTTGCCGAGAGTGTTGCTGCTGCTGACATGCTGAACCCCTATTCAAAAAGCGAGCTGACCGACTGCTCGGAGTGGATGTAACGTATTGCCTTGGAGAGTAGTTCTCCGACTGAAAGCACCTTGAGCGTCGGAAACATTCGCTCCGGCGGAATTGCCACGGTATCGGTCACCGCTACCTCCGCGATAGGCGCGCCGCTGAGCCGTTCAACGGCGGGGCCGGAGAACAGCGCGTGCGTCGCACAGACGAACACGTCACGCGCGCCAAGTGCCTTCAGTGCGCGAGCCGCTTCACACATCGTACCCGCCGTGTCGATCATGTCGTCCACCAGGAGACAATCCCGGTCACCGACCTCACCCACGACGTTGACGACCTCTGCCACATTGGCTTTCGGTCGCCGCTTGTCAATGATCGCGAAGGTGGCGTTCAGCCTCTTCGCGAACCCTCTGGCCATCTTCGCGCTTCCGACATCAGGCGCGACGACGACCGGATCCACCAGGTTCTTCTTGCGGTAGTGTGCGGTGAACACCGGCGCAGCATACAGGTGATCGACCGGAATGTCGAAGAACCCCTGAAGCTGATGCTGGTGAAAATCCACTCCCACCACTCTGTCGGCGCCGGCTTTCTGAATCATGTTCGCTACCAGCTTTGCACCGATGGCGACTCGCGGCTGGTCCTTTCGGTCCTGCCTCGAGTAGCCGTAGTACGGCATGACTACCGTGACACGGGCCGCGGAGGCGCGAAGAGCTGCGTCGATCATGAGCAGAAGCTCCATGATGTTGTCAGCCGGCGGGTTCGTGGGTTGAACGATGAAGACATCGTTTCCGCGAACGTTTTCATCTATCCGTACGAAGAGCTCGCCGTCCGCGAAGCGGGTTGACGTGTTCTTGCACAGATCGATCCCCATGTGGCGCGCAATCTCCTCAGCGAGTGCCTTGTTGGCAGATCCGGAGAGAAGCTTGGCGCCGTGGCTCGGTACGGACAGGCCGTCCATTTTTGTACAGCCTTTAAGGTTAATGACGCCGGTGGCGCCGGTCAATGTCAGGCGCTACCAGGGCGCGTGGTTCCAGCAGTTGCCCCCGGTGGATTCGAACCACCATTCTCGGATCCAAAGACCGATGTCCTGCCATTGGACGAGGGGGCAGATGTGCAGCCCCAAAAGCTACCGTGTGCCCCAGTATCCGGTCAACGACGTCGGTTGAATCCGTACGGATATTTCCGCGGGAAACGCAGGCTCAAGGCCGGTTTTCCGCGGCTGGAGTGGGGTCAACGGTGTGAACGGTCGTGGATGTCCGCGTGAGGAGTACTCGACAGCCGGTCGCATTTTCCAGACTGACGGCGTCTGGCTCCGAGTCGAAAATGCCAAACACTACCGAACCGGATCCGGTCATTTCGGCCATGAACGCCCCGGCTGACCTAAGGACGCCAACAGCCTCGCCGAGGACCTCGTAGCGACGAGCCGCCGATGAATGCGACAGGTCATTGGACGCGTGCTGGGCGATTGTCGTCCAGTCGGAGAGTGCCTTTACGGTGAAACGGGGTAGCGCCGAAGCCCGATGCGGGACCGATGCGTACGCTTCAGCCGTACTCACTCCAAAGTCCGGAACCACGAGGGCGACATGGCGTCCAGGGAGCGCGGGAAGGGTGAGCAACCGCTCTCCGCGGCCCCAGGCGAGCGCACACGGTGCGCTCGCGAGCAGGAAGGGCACGTCAGCGCCAAGCTGGAGTGCCAGAGCGGAAAGGGCGTCGTCGGGCATGGGCTGCGGACACATCGAATTCAGCGCCAGCAGCGTCGAAGCGGCGTCCGCGCTTCCGCCGCCCAGCCCACCCCTCGAGGGAATGTTCTTGTCGATCGTAATGTCGAAACCCGTGTCCCACGCAGTGTGCTCTGTGAACATGAGGGCGGCACGGTATGCCAGATTGTCCACCTCGCGTCCGACGTCCTCGCTGCAGTGCACGTGCCGCGCGCCGGATCGCGCTAGCGTGACAGTGACCAGGTCCGCGAGGTCGATTCTGTGGAAGAGCGTCTCGATGCTGTGATAGCCGCTCTCCTCGCGCGCCAGCACGTGAAGCCAGAGATTCAGCTTCGCCTGCGCGCGCATGGTGACGCTGTTCGTCGCGTTGCTCATGACTCCGTTCGCGGCGCGCTTGTCACGCCGCGTTTCGCTGCGACTGCAGCTCCTTGAGGTTCAGATTCAGTCGCGCAGCGTAGATAGCTCCGAATATGGTGATCGGCAGGAATGACAGGACGTGAAATCCGAGCGCCCAGCTTGTCGCGAGCGACGGACTCACCGCATACACTGCGAGCCCCAGTACTGCCACCTTCTCGAACACTCCGAAGTAGCCCGGTGCTGCCGGTACCGCTACGCCAAGGGCCACCATCGCCTGAAGCAGCAGCGCCGCAGAGAACGGTGCGTCGATACCGACGGCCCTGAACGCGATCCACCAGCCGAGCGCATTCACCAGCCAGTGAATGGTGGTCCAGCCCATCACGGCCGCGAAATGCTTCGGGCTGCGGAGCACGCTCAGTCCTTCACTGAACGTGACGAGCGCCGCTCGGCCGCGGTCCTCGAGACGAGGCGACAGTTTTCGCGCGAACAGCTCGAAGAGCCGGATGAGCTGCGCAGGGAAGAACACAAGAGCGTAGAGCACCACGACCGCGGCGCCTACGAGCGCCGCGCCTCCTATCGCCCACCGAACCGCTGGAACACCGCCTATGCTCACACCAGTCGGAAATCTCGGATCGAGCACCGCGATGAAGGCGAGCAGCAACAGCACTATCGCGTCGAATACGCGGTCCACCGCGAGCGACGCGATCGACGTCGAGAAGGGCACCGGCGTTTCGCGCGTCAGTACATACGCGCGCGCAACTTCTCCTGCACGCGCTGGTACGACATTGTTCACCATCATTCCGATAGCCGTCGCACGCCAAAGTGCGCCAAACGGGAGCTTCGGATAGATGGGATCGAGTATGGTGCGCCAGCGCCGTGCGCGCAGCGGAAAGATCAGGGTCGCACAGATCGTCGCGAGCGCGAAAAGCCATGGATTGGCCTGCGACAGCTCGTGTACCACGGTCGCCATGCTTACTTCGCGCAGCACCCACCAGAGCAGAACGGCGCTTATGGCGATGCCGAGCAGCGCGCGGAAATGTTTTTTCACCTGGTACGGTCGAAGGG
>JALYYT010000266.1 GCA_030946285.1 Gemmatimonadota bacterium | reverse complement strand
AGTGTGGACTCTCTGAGTGCGCCGCCCTCGGCGCATGTTGGCACACTCACCGGCCCAGGGCCGTTCAGCGAGCCAGGCGTCGCCGTCGACCCGTCCGATCCCACGCACGTGGTCGCCGTATATCAGACCAACGCGCACGCCACCTACTCGCGTGATGGAGGCGCGACATGGACGCATGCTGAAGCAACCGCTCCGCACAACTACAAAGTTTCCGGCGACGTGTCTGTCACCTTCGACAACCGCGGTCATGCCATCCTCTGCTACATCGCGTTCGACAAGCTCGGCACGCCCGAGTACTGGGCCCATAACGCGACCCGCAACGGAATCTTCGTGCGGCGCTCGCTGGACGGCGGCAAGAGCTGGGAGAAGAACGCGGTATCGGTCGACGCAATCGCCACGGCTCCAGTAATTCCGTTCGAGGACAAGCCGTACATAATCGCGGACAACACGCACAGCTCCTTCGCGGGCAACCTGTACATCGGATGGACCGAGTTCACGCTGGACAAGAGCGTCATTCTTTTCGCCAGATCCACCGATGGCGGCGCGACCTGGTCTGCACCGGCACGCATCAGCACCAAAGCGGGATTGCCGCGTGATGACAACGGCGACGTGGAAGGATTCACCGGAGCCGTTGGCGCCGACGGTACGCTGTACGTCGCCTGGTCAGACGGCAATTCCATCGTCTTCACATCGTCGCGCGATGGCGGAAAGACATTCGCTAAATCGCGTCCCATAGTCTCTACCGCACCATCGTACTTCAACATACCGAGCGTCGATCGCTCCAATGGCTTTCCGCAGCTTGGCATCGATCCACGCCGTCAGAGACTCTTTCTGACCTGGAGCGACTACCGCAACGGCGACGTGGACATCTTCTCATCCACCTCAGTCGACGCTGGTGCGACCTGGTCAGCCGCGCTCCGCATCAATGACGATCCTATCCACAACGGCTCCGATCAGTACTTCCAGTGGCTTGCCGTGGATCCCACCGATGGCGCAGCCAACGTCGTCTTCTACGATCGTCGCGCGGATTCCACCAACCGCGCCGCGCGCATCTTTCTCGCCCGTTCCGTCGACGGTGGTCGCACCTATCGCAACTATCCGTGGAATCCTGTTGCATCGGACGCCGAGGGTGCTTTCATCGGAGATTACACCGGCATCGCCGCTCTCGGCGGACACGTGTACGGCGTGTGGACCGAGAAGGCGACCGCAGCCGAGCTCGCTGAAGCGGCGACGCGCGCCGGTCATCCTCTCGCTCGCACCACACTGATTCGAGTTGGCGTCGCCGACTTCGGGAGACACTGAGCACTTGACATCGAACGCGTTGTCCCGCACCGCATTCGCGATCCTCATCGGCGCCTTCGCGAATTCCGTCAGCGCACAGCAACCTACGACCGCGCCGATAGCCGCATCCAGCGCCACCCTCAACCTGATGCCAGTGCCGCGCACCACCAGCGTGCGTCCCGGCCGACTCCGTATTGACGCGTCTTTCCGGGTAGATCTCGTGCGGCACACGGACGCCAGACTGGAACGCGCGGTGCAACGCATGTTGCCCCGCATGGAGCGACGTGTTGGATTGCCGCTGTCGCGTCACGTCTCACATGGCGCGCTGCCCCAGACTGCGACACTCGTCATAGATTGCGCGGCGTCTGGTAACCCGGTCCAGTCAGTCAGCGAGGACGAGTCGTACACGCTGGACGTCGGCAACGACGCAATCACATTGCGTGCGCCGACAGCTGTGGGTGCGATGCACGGACTCGAGACGGTGCTCCAGCTCGTCGATGGGGATTCCGCCGGCTTCTTCGTACCGGCGGTGAGTATCCAGGACAGTCCCCGGTTCCCGTGGCGCGGCCTGATGGTGGATGTGTCACGCCACTTCGAGCCGATAGCAATGGTGGAGCGAACGCTGGACGCCATGGCGGCGGTCAAGCTCAACGTGCTGCACTGGCACCTGTCCGACGACCAGGGATTCCGCGTTGAGAGTCGTCGCTATCCTCGGCTGCAGCGGCTGGGATCCGATTCGCTCTACTACACGCAGAAGCAGATTCACGATCTTGTCGCCTACGCGCGAGACCGTGGAATCCGTGTCGTTCCGGAATTCGACATACCTGGACACTCGTCGTCCTGGTTCGTTGGCTATCCCCAGTACGCGAGCGCGCCGGGCCAGTATCATATCGCGCGCACGTGGAGTCGCTTCAGCCCCGTTCCCGTATTCGATCCCACCCACGAGGATACATACCGCTTTATCGACCGTTTCATCGGTGAGATGACGACGCTGTTTCCCGACGCGTACTGGCACATCGGTGGCGACGAGGTGAACGGAAAGCAGTGGAACGCGAGTCCGCACATTCAGGCCTTTATGAAATCGCATCATCTGGCGGACAATGCCGCGCTTCAGGCCTA